>JAEUJH010000283.1 GCA_016794825.1 Gemmatimonadota bacterium | reverse complement strand
TTTCGGACTCGCCGCTGGCGCGGCCGTGGTGTTCCTGGCCGGGACCACCTTCTGGGCCGGAGTCGTGTTCTGGCGCTACCGCCGGCTGACCGGGTCGCCGGCCGCTGGGTTCCTGGCGGTCGTCCTGGCGCTGTGGGCCGTGCACCACCTCGACTACCCCGTCCTCCGCGCCCGCGGCGCCTGGAATCCGTGGGGCTATTACCTCGATACGCTGTTCGTGTTGGCGATGGGCGCGGCGGTGCTCCTCCTGGTGGTGGAGGAACTCCGCGAGGGCCTGGTGACGCTGACTGCCCTGTCCGGCGACCTCCGCCGGGCCGACCGGCAGGACGTTCGCGACGCGCTGCTGGCCCGGCCGCTCGGGCTTCGGGGGGTCCGGGGAGCGGCGTTGATCGCCCCGGTGGGCGACGGCGTCCGGATCGTCCGCGCGGTCGGCGCCTGCGCCCCGTGGACCGATGGATCCCTGCCGGTTCGGGTCAAGGAACTGGTGGCCGAGGTCGCGTCCTCCGGCAAGACGCGCCTGGAGGGCCAGCCTCGACCGGTCGATGGAACCCCGCCGTTCATTGCCGCCCTCGCGCTCGGCGGGCCGGCGGCGGGCGCCCCGGTGCTCGTCATTGCCGGCGACATCGCGGCCCCGTTTTCCGCCCTCGACGAGAGCATCCTCTCCGCCGTGGGCGCCCAGATCGGCTCCGCCCTGGCCCACGCCGAATTGACCGGCACCCTGGAGCAGCGCACCGGCGACCTCGAACGACTCTCGGTCCGGATGATCAGCCAGCACGAGGAACAACGCCGCCGGCTCGGACGGGAACTGCACGACGAGACGGCCCAGGTGTTCTCGGCCCTCAAGCTCCAGCTCGGGTCGCTCCGCGAAACCGCCCCGACCGACCTCCGCCCTCGGTTCGATCGCTTGGTGGAACTGGTCGACGTCGGGACGAGAAGCATCCGGAGCGTCACCGAAGACCTCCGGCCGGCCGTTCTCGACGATCTGGGCCTCGTGCCCGCCCTTCGAGCCCTGGTGGGCGACTTCCGCGAGTGGAGCGGCCTGGCCGTCGAGTTCGAGGCCGGCTCGGTCGGCCGGGTCCGGTCGCCGGGCGCCGAGTTGGCGCTGTTCCGCGCCCTCCAGGAAGCGTTGTCCAACGTGGCGCGGCACGCCGGGGCAACCAAGGTCCAGGTGACCCTCTCGAGTCCGACCGGTCGGTTCCGACTCCTCGTCCGGGACGACGGCACCGGCTTTCCGGCGGGTCAGCCGCACGGGCTCGATGGCCGGCCCGGCCGATCGGGGCTGGTCGGCATGCGGGAGCGGATCGTGGCGGAGGGCGGCGCCGTCGAAGTCCGACCGGGGCCGACCGGTGGCATCGAGGTCGAAGTCGAGGTTCCCGCCGAGACGGAGGCACGATGAGCGAAGCGCCGATTCGAATCGTGATCGTCGATGATCATCCCCTCGTCCGCGAGGGGATTCGGGGCGCCCTGTCGGTTCCCGGCTTCGAGGTGGTCGGCGAGGCGGGAACAGGCCAGGAGGGGATCGACCGGGCCGCCGAAACCCGGCCGGACGTGGTCGTGATGGACATCAGCCTGCCGGGCGAAACCGGGATCGCGGCCGTGGCCCGGTTGCGGGCCGCGCAGCCGGAGGTTCGGGTCCTGATGCTGTCGGTGCACGATCACCCGGAGTACGTGCTGGAAAGCGTCCGGGCCGGGGCGCACGGCTATCTCCGCAAGGACACCCTCCCGGACGACCTCCGGAACGCGGTCCGGACCGTGGCTTCCGGGCAGACCTGCTTCGGGGCCACCCCCAGTGCCGCCACCGAGCCCGCCGCGCCGATCCTGGCGGCCGCCAGCGCCCGGCTCGACCTGCTGACTCGCCGGGAGCGGGACGTCCTGATCGGCGTGGCCGCCGGCAAGACCAACAAGGAAATCGCGCTCGACCTGGGCCTCAGCGTCCGCACCGTCGAGTCGTATCGCGAAAGCCTGATCCGGAAGCTCGGCATCCCGAGCGCGGCGGGCCTCACCCGCTTTGCCATCGAGGCCAAACTCCTCGGCCAATAGGCCCCCGTACAAGTACGGGGGCAGGGCACCGTAGCCTTTCGGTGCCGCACTCCTGCCCGATTTCGCAACTTTCCTTCAAGCGCCGGCCCTTCGGCGTCGGAATCCGAAATCCACAGGAGCAAAATTGGTATGCGTATGGGGCGGTGGGCGGCGTTGGCCGCGGTGTTGATCGGGGTCGGGACTTCCTCGTCGTCGGCGCAGGAGGGAACCAAGCGGGCCGACTCGACCACCAAGGTCGCCAAGCTGGCGCCGATCACGGTCACCGCGACACGGTCCGCCACGCCGGTGTTCCGAACCTCGGTTCCCGTGCTCGTGGTGGATTCGGCGGCGGTTCGCGAGGAATCGCCCAACGGCGTCGGCGACCTCTTCCGCAACCTGCCGGGGGTCGACGTCACCGGCGTCGGGCCGAACCAGGGCCGGCTCGTGATCCGCGGGCAGCGCGGCCAGCGGATTCTCCTCGCCGAAGACGGCATCCGGCTCAACAACGCCCGCCGGCAGCAGGATTTCGGTGAACTCCCGTCGCTGACCGACATCAACGACCTCTCGCGGGTCGAAGTCGTCCGCGGTCCCGCCTCGGTGCTCTATGGCACCGACGCCATCGGCGGGGTGGTCAATCAGATCACGCTCGAGCCGCCCGCCCGGGGACGCGACGGGGTGTTCGGGTCCTTCCTCTACCGCCACAGCTCGGCCGATGGTCAGAACCTCGGTCACGCGCGGATCTCGGGGCGCTCCGGTCGCTTCGGTTTCGGGTTTTCCGGTGGGATCCGGGAGGCGGACGAGTACAGTGCCCCGGCCGGAACCTTCGGCGACCTGACCCTGGCCCGGGCCCAACTGGTCCGCGATGTCGGCGTGCGGGACCGGAACTTTGCCGCCAAGCTCTCCTACGACGTCGGCGACAACAGCCGGCTGTCGCTCCGGGTGTCGCGCTACGAGGCGCGCGACGCCGGGTTCGGGTACGTCGACCCGCTCGCCATCGGCGATTCGAGCGGGGTCATCGTCCGCCTCCTCTACCCGGAGCAGAACGTCACCCGCGTCACCGCCGCCTATCAGGCGCAGGGGCTCAGCCTCGGCATCGCCGATCGGCTCAGCGTGACCGCGTACGGGGCCGCCAACGACCGGTTCTTCGATCAGGCCATCGACATTCCGTTCAGCCCCACGGCGGGGATGACCATCCGGAGCCGGAACTTCACCGACATCGCGACCTACGGCGCGCGGGTCGAGGCGGCCAAGATCCTCGCCGGGCGCCACACCCTGACCTACGGCCTCGACTGGTATCTCGACCGCTCCGACAACACCGACTCGAGCACCACCCGGGTCACCGGGTTCGGGCCGCCGTCGGTCCGGACCACCACGACCCCCACCGTGCCCAACGCGAGCTATTGGACCGGCGGCGTGTTTGCCCAGAGCCAGTTCCAGGTCACCGATCGGTTCGTTCTCGGCGCCGGGCTCCGGGGCCAGACCATCCAGGCCGACACGCGGGCAACGGCCGGCCTCCCGGCGACCCGGGCCGGCGTCTCGGCCTCGAACGGCACCGCGGTGGGCCACGTCAGCGCGCAGTACGCGGTGTCGCCGAAGCTCAACCTGGTCGCCACGGTCGGTCGGGCGTTCCGGGCTCCGAACCTGATCGAGCGGTACTTCGAGGGCGCGGCGGCCGAAGGGAACGGATTCCAGATTGCCAACCCCGACCTGACCCCGGAAACCAGCCTCAACGTCGACGTCGGCTTCAAGCTCCGGACCGACCGCGTCTACGCCGAGTTCACCTACTTCTCCAACACCATCCGCGACGGCATCCGGATCGTGTCGACCGGCACCCAGGTCAACAACCTGCCCGGGTTCCAGAACCGCAACATCGCCAAGCTCCGCGACCATGGGGTCGAAGCTCTGGCTGAGGTGGCCCTGGGCGCCGGCTTTGCGGCCATCGGCCACTTCAGCAAGATCACCTCGCGGAACGTCGACCAGAACATTCCCGCGGGCGACAGCTACAGCAGCAAGGTCGGGGGTGAGCTGGCGTGGCGCGAGCTGAAGGGGCGGTTCGGCCTGGCCTACGAGGTCCGTCACCAGGGCGAGCGGAAGGACATCGAACTGGTGGCGAGCCCGGTGGGCGACCGGCTTCCCGCCTTTACCGTCCACACGGTCCGCGGCGAGGTCAAGCTGCCGACGGTCGGGGGCACCCGGCCCGTGGTCAACCTCGCGATCGCCAATCTGACCAACGAGCTCTACGCGGAGGCGTCGAACACCTCGTTCTTCCGTCCGGAGCCCAAGCGGAGCGCGGTGGTGGGCGTTCGGCTCGACTTCTAAGGGACCGACGCAAACGGGGGCCGGCGTTCCCCGCCGGCCCCCGTTTGTTTTCCGGTCCGGCGCGAGGCCGGCTCAGACGTCGAGATTGTTCACGTACTTGGCGTTGGCCTCGATGAACTGGCGGCGGGGTTCGACCTCGTCGCCCATCAGTTCCTCGAACATCCGGCTCGCTTCGACGGCGTCCTCGAGGGTCACCCGGAGGATGGTCCGCTTTTCCGGGTCCATCGTGGTCGTCCACAGCTGGCCCGGGTTCATCTCGCCAAGGCCCTTGTAGCGCTGGACGTTGACGTTGGCCTTGCCCTCGGGCCCGGAGAGGCGCTTGATGTACTCGTCGCGCTCCGGCTCGTTGTAGGCGTAGAACTCCTCCTTGCCGCGGGCCACCCGGTAGAGCGGCGGCTGGGCGATGTACACGAAGCCGGCGTCGATCAGCTCCGGCATCTGGCGGAAGAAGAAGGTCAGCAGCAGGGTCCGGATGTGGGCGCCGTCGATGTCGGCGTCGGTCATCAGGATGATCTTGTGGTACCGGGCATCGTCGATCTTGAAGTCTTCCTTGACGCCGGTGCCGATGGCCGTGATCATCGCCCGGATTTCCTCGTTGCCGAGGATCTTGTCGATCCGGGCCCGCTCGACGTTGAGGATCTTGCCCCGGAGCGGGAGAATGGCCTGGTGCGACCGATCGCGGCCCTGCTTGGCGCTGCCGCCGGCCGAGTCGCCCTCGACGATGTAGATCTCGCAGAGCGACGGGTCGTCGAGCGAGCAGTCGGCCAGCTTGCCGGGCAGGACCGCGTTCTCGAGCCCGGACTTCTTCCGGACCAGATCCCGCGCCTTCCGGGCGGCTTCCCGGGCCCGGGCCGCGCTGACCGCCTTTTCGATGATGGCCCGCGCCACCGAGGGGTGCTCCTCGAGGTAGTTGCCGAGGTGCTCGTTGACGGCGGCCTTGACCACGCTCTCCACTTCCGAGTTGCCGAGCTTGGTCTTGGTCTGACCCTCGAACTGCGGCTCCTTCACCTTGACGTGGAGGACGCAGGTCAGGCCCTCGCGGATGTCCTCGCCCGTCAGGCCGAATTCCTCTTTCTTGAGGTGGCCGCCCTTCTTGGCGATGTCGTTGATCGTCCGGGTCAACGCGGCCCGGAACCCGGTGAGGTGGGTACCGCCCTCATGGGTGTTGATGTTGTTGACGAAGGTGAAGGTGTTCTCGTTGTAGCCATCCTCGTACTGGAGCGCGAGGTCGACGTCGACATCGTTGAGGCTGGCCGAGAACGACACCGGCTTCGGGTGGAGCGGCTTCTTGTTGCGGTTGAGCCACTCGACGAACTGGATCAACCCGCCCTTGGCGAAGAAGGTCTCCTCGTGGGCCGGGTCCTTCCGCTCGTCCTTGAGGACGATCTTGACGCCCTTGTTGAGGAACGCCAGCTGACGGAGCCGGTCGGCCAGGGTGGTGTAGTTGTATTCGAGGACGGTGAAGATTTCCGGGTCGGGCTTGAAGGTGACCGTGGTGCCGGTCCCCTTGGCCTTGCCGACGACGGTGAGCTTCTGGGTGGTCTGGCCGCGGACGAACGACATGTGGTGCCGCTTGCCGTCGCGGTCGACGAAGACCTCGAGCTTTTCCGACAGCGCGTTGACGACCGACACGCCGACGCCGTGGAGGCCGCCCGACACCTTGTAGTTCGACTTGTCGAACTTGCCGCCGGCGTGGAGCACGGTCAGCGCCAGCTCGACGCCGGGCATCTTCTCGGTCGGGTGGATGTCGACCGGGATGCCGCGCCCGTTGTCGGTGACCGTGATCCCGTTGTTGCCGTGGATCGTGACCGAGATCTCGTCGCAGAAGCCGGCCAGCGCTTCGTCGATCGAGTTGTCGACCACTTCATAGACCAGGTGATGGAGACCGTTTTCGCTGGTCGAGCCGATGTACATGCCCGGCCGCTTCCGGACCGCCTCCAGACCCTTGAGGACCTGGATCTTGTCCGCGCCGTAGTCGCCGTTGCCGTTCTTGTCGCCGTTGCCGTTCGGTTCTTTTGCCATGTCCCCACGCCACCAGAGGAAGGGCCGATCGCCAAGTCGGACCGGGTTTGCCCGGCCCCACGCGGCGGGGTCGAAAAGCCAACAATGTCTTGGACTTATGCCGAGGCTCCGGGCCACGAATTGCCCCCACCCGGAACGCCTGAAAAGTAGTTGGGGAGGGGGGTGTTTTGGGAGGCGTTCGGGGGTGGGTTCCGGGCCCCGATCCGGGGCCCAATCCGGGCCGCCCGCTCCCGCCGCCCCGGGGGTCCTCGGTAACTTCCGACCCGGACCCCGGCCGGCTCGGCCGGGCATCCCCGAGGTCGATCACGGACACCACCGCCGGGCGCCCCGCTGCCCGGCTTTCGCTCACTCTTCGAGACCGTCAATGGAAGAACCCACTACCGCCGAGCGCCGCCCCGAGATGATCACGGAGCGCCTGTTCCGGACCCGGACCGTCATCATCACGGGCGAGATCAACCAGCGCCTCGCCGCCACCGTCACCGGTCAGTTCCTGGCGCTCGCGGCCGAGTCGTCCGACCCGATCACCCTGTTCATCAACAGCCCGGGCGGCCACGTCGAGTCGGGCGACAACATCCACGACGTGATCCGGTTCGTGACCCCCAAGGTCCGGGTGGTCGGGACCGGCTGGGTGGCCAGCGCCGGGGCCCTGATCTTCGTGGCGGTGCCCAAGGAAGATCGGTACTGCCTCCCGAACACCCGGTTCCTGCTCCACCAGCCGGCCGGCGGCACCGGCGGCAGCGCCTCCGACATGGAGATCGAGGCCCGGGAAATCATCCGGATGCGCGACCGGCTCAACCGGATCTTTGCCCGCCAGACCGGGCAGTCGCTCGACCGGATCGAGGAAGACACCCACCGGAATTTCTGGCTCACCGCCGAGGAGGCCGTGGCGTACGGCATCGTCGGCAAGATCATCCAGAAGCAGTCTGATCTGGGGTGATCCCGCGCGGTTCCGCGCGGCCCACCGGCGAAGTCACCGGGTCAGGCGCCGCGCGGTTTCAGGTCGAGTGACGCGGAGTTGACGCAGTACCGCAGACCGGACGATCGGGGACCGTCCGGGAAGACGTGGCCGAGATGCCCCCCGCAGCGGGCGCACCGCACCTCCACTCGGCGCATCCCGTGGCTTCGATCCTCCAGCTCTTCCACCGTGCCCGGGCCGACCGGGGCGGTAAAGCTCGGCCAGCCCGATCCCGAATCGAACTTGGTCGTCGAGTCGAACAGGGGAGTCCCGCAGCCGATGCAGCGGTAGATCCCGTCGTCGTGACAGTCCCAATAGGCACCCGTGAACGCCCGCTCGGTCCCTTGCTGCCGGCTGATCCGGTACTGCTCGGGTGACAACTGAGCCCGCCATTCGGCGTCGGTCTTGACGATCTTGTCGGTCACGAGGCCTCCGGTGGGGGCAAAAGGGGCTCGGTCAACGGGCCGACCTTGCAGCGCAGTTCCCGGATCTGGCCGTCGCGCCCCTCGTTGAGCCGGGCCAGGATTCGAGGCGCCATCAGCGACAGCTCCATGGCCCAGGGCGACGACCGGACCTGAACCCAGAGGATCCCGTCGGCGGTGACCGCCTCGGCCCGGGCGTTTCGCGCCACCCGCTCCCCGACGATCTCGGGCCAGCGCTCCACCGCGCCCGCCAGGTCGAGCCGCTTGGTGAGCCCTTTCCGGTCGAGGAACGCCCCGACCAGATCGCCTAACGACGCCGGACGGTTCTTGGGGTTCATGCCGCCCGCACCGCCGACCGTGGCGTGGCCACCCCGGCCGCGACGTCGAAGACCGGCAGGTCGAGGCCGGGCGGCAACTCGTCGGCCCGGGGCGCGGTGATGAACACCTGCCGCCCCGCGCCGATCCCGAGCCGCTCGGCCAGCCGCTCCTGCCGGCCCCGGTCCAGTTCGGCAAAGACGTCGTCGAGCAGCAGGGCGGGGGGTGTCCCGCGGGCCGCCTCGAGGGTGTCCCGTTCGCAGAGCTTGAGGGCCACGGCCGCGGTGCGCTGCTGCCCGGTGGAGCCCGCCACCCGGAGAGGGGCATCGCCGAGGTCGAACGCCAGGTCGTCCCGGTGGGGGCCCACGCTGGTCGTGCCGGTGCCGAGATCCCGGCCTCGCTGCCCGGCCAGGGCTTCGGGCCAGGCCTCGGCGTCCGCCAGATCGCCTCGGCCCGCGTACCGGATGCCCACGTCCATCGGTTCGCCGAGTCCGGCGGTGAGCGCCCGCCAGGCGGGGCCGTAGCGCTCCACCCAGGCCAACCGCTCGGCCGTCACCACCGAGCCGAATCGGGCCAGCGCCGGATCGAACGCCCAGGCGGCGTCGGCCTCGCCCCGCCGCAGGGCGGCGTTGCGCTGGTCGACCGCCGCCCGATACTGGCGGAGGGCCCGGAGGTAGGTCGGGCTCGAGAGGGCCAGGACCCGGTCGAGAAACTGACGCCGCTCGGAGGCGCCGCCGGCCACCAGGCTTACGTCCGTGGGGAGGAAGCTGACCGCCAGCCAGATCCCGAGGGCTTCGTTGAGCCGGGTCGTTTCGGCGCCGTCGAGCGCGATCCGCTTCCGCCGGCCGGCCAGGGCAAAGCCCGCCTCGACCCGGTGATCGCCGGTGGGGCCGTGGAGTTCGAGGCGGAGGTGGAACGCGGGGTCGCCGTGGCGGACCAGATCGAGGTCGCGGGCGCCCCGGAGGCTTCGAAAGAGGACCGGGTAGTAGATGGCCTCGAGCAGGTTGGTCTTGCCCTGCCCGTTCGGGCCCAGGAGGACGGCCCCGGCCTCGGGCAGGACGAGGTCGAGCGATCCGATGTTCCGGAACCCGGTCGCCTCGATCCGTCCTGCCCGCACCGCGCTCCTACTTTCCGGTGAACTTGGGCGCGCGCTTCTCGAGGAACGCCGCCGCGCCTTCCTTGGCGTCCTCCGTGCCGAACAGGCCCCCGAAGAGGCCACTCTCGAACGCCAACGCGTCGTCGAGCTGCATCCCGTCCTGCAGGTTGGCGAGTTCGATGCAGGCGGCCACCGCCAGCGGCGCGTTGTTGAGGATGGTCCGCGCCAGCTTTTCCGCCTCGGCCAGCAGCTGGTCGGCCGGATAGACGTGGTTGACCAGTCCGATCCGGTACGCCTCCTGGGCGTCGATCATGGCCCCGGTGGTCAGCAGCTCGATGGCGCGCCCCTTCCCGATCAGCCGGGGCAACCGGATCGTGCCGCCGTAGCCCGGCGGAATGCCGAGCTTGACCTCGGGCTGGCCGAACTTGGCGTTCTCGCTGGCGACCCGGATGTGGCAGGCCATGGCCAGCTCGCACCCGCCGCCCAGCGCAAAGCCGTTGATGGCCGCAATCCACGGCTTGCCGGAGCGCTCGATGCTCCGGAAGATCCCCGACCCCTTGGCCGACATCTGGCGGGCGCTGACGGCCTGGAGGCCCTGGAAGCCGCTGATGTCCGCCCCCGCCACGAACGACTTGGGGCCGGCGCCGGTCAGGATCGCCGCCTTGATTTCCGCCGAGCGCCGGACCTCGTCGACGGCCATCCCGAGGTCGGCAATGACCTGGGCGTTGAGGGCGTTGAGCTTGTCGGGTCGGTTGACGGTGATGAACGCGATCCCGTCCCGGACGTCGAAGAGGAGGGTGGTATAAGGCATGGGTCGTTCCGAAGGAGGATGGGTGCTGCCGGACGGGGTGAAAAATAGCCGCAGGCCCCCTCCCCGGCAGGGGGCGGATTTCGGTTGGGCGGCCGACCTGTTTTCTTTGCTGTTCGTTCCAACCAGTCACAGCGGGGTTCGATGAGCGTTCTCGTCTGGGTCGCCCTCATCATCGGCGTTCCCGTGGTGCTTTTCGTCGTCGGTGGGTCCTATCTGGCTGGCCTCCTGAAATGGGAGGACGACCAGACGGTCGGCCTGGGCTACTACGGCCGGCCGCTGGCCGAGCGCGAGGCGTTCAAGCGGCAGCTCCGGCGGCATGCCGGTCGGTTGGCGCCGATGCTCTGGCTCAACGCCAAGCTGGCCAAGCTCGATTTCCGGAAGGCCCGGATCCAGTATCGCGGCGTGTCGGGCCCGACCGGGAGCTGCTCCGCGGAAACCTTCGCCAAGGCGGCGGAGTACCAACCCCGGGCCGGCGACGTGTTCGTCGCCACCCAGATGAAGTGCGGGACCACCTGGATGCAGCACGTGGTCTACGAGGTGCTCAATCGGGGCAACGGCAACCTGGTGGCCACCGGGACCGCGCTGTACGCGGTGGCCCCCTGGATCGAGGGCCGCAAGAGTGTCCCGATCGAACAGGCGCCCACCGTCGGCACCGAACGGCCGTCGCGGATCATCAAGACCCACCTGCCCGCCACGCTCTGCCCGAGCGGCGCCGACGCGCGGTTCATCTACGTGGCCCGGCATCCGGTGTCGTGCTTCGCGAGCTGCATCGATTTCGTCGTGACCAACGTCGGCGCGATGGCCCCGGGGATCGCGGCCTTCGAGGAGTGGTTCTGTTCGCCGGATCTGATGTGGTGGGGCACCTGGACTGATCACGTCAAAGGCTGGTGGGACCGGAGCCGGCGCGACGGCAACGTGCTCTTCGTCTACTTCGAGGACATGAAGAAGGATCTGCCCGGCGTGGCGCGGCGGGTGGCGGAGTTCCTCGGCGTCAAGCCGCTCAACCCGACCGAACTCGCCCACGTCGTCGAGAAGTGCGGGTTCCGCTACATGCAGGAGCACCAGACCAGCTTCGAGATGCATCCGCCTCACATCCTCCAGACCAACGCCGAACTGTTCGTGGCGGGGACGGCGGACCGTCACAAGGACGTGCCGGACGAGGTTCGTCAGCGGATCCTCCAGTGGTGCGCCCGGGAACTGGCCGACAGCGATTTTCCGCTGAGCACCGTGTACCCCGACGTGGCCGCGGCCCGCCCATGACCTCGATCCTGGCGCTCGACCAAGGCACGACCAGCTCGCGGGCGGTCGTCGTCCACCAGGACGGCCGGATTCTGGCTCAGGCGCAGTACGAATTTCCCCAGCACTTTCCGGAGCCCGGGCGGGTCGAACACGACCCCGCCGACCTCTTCCAGACCACGCTCCGGGCGGCCCGCGAGGCCATTGCCGCCGCCGGCGAACGCCCCTCGGCCATCGGAATCACCAATCAGCGCGAAACCGTGGTGTTCTGGGATCGGAAGACTCTCGAACCGCTCGGCCCCGCCATCGTCTGGCAGGACCGGCGAACCAGCGATCGCTGCGCCGAACTCAAGGGGCGGGGGCTCGAGGAGACGATCCGGCGGAAGACGGGCCTGGTACTCGATCCCTACTTTTCCGCCACCAAGGTGGAGTGGCGCCTCCGCGATCCCGATCTCCGCCGCCGGGCAGCGCGGGGCGAAGTGGCGTTCGGGACCGTGGACAGCTGGCTGGTGGCCAAACTCACCGGCGGCCGCCACGCCACCGATCCGACCAACGCGTGCCGCACCATGCTGTACGACCTGGCGTCGCGGACCTGGGATCCCGAACTGCTCGACCTGTTCGGCGTTCCGGCGGAGGTGCTGCCGGAGATCGTCCCCTCGAGCGGGATCGTCGGCGACACCGCGGCCGAGTGGTTCGCGGCGCCGATCCCGATCGCCGGGATCGCGGGCGACCAGCAGGCCGCGCTGTTCGGTCAGGGCTGCGCCGTGGCCGGGATGGCCAAGAACACCTACGGCACCGGCGCCTTCCTGTTGCTCTACACCGGTGCGGACGTGCCGGCGCCGCCGCCTGGACTCCTCGCCACCGTGGCGTGCGATCCCCGCGGTGGGGTCGGATACGCGCTCGAGGGGAGCGTCTTTATTGCCGGCGCGGTCATGCAGTGGCTCCGCGACGGGCTCGGGGTCGTGGCCACCGCCGGGGAGTCGGAGCGCCTGGCTCGATCGGTGCCCGATACCGGCGGCGTCTATTTCGTCCCCGCGTTCGTCGGACTGGGGTCGCCGCACTGGGAGCCGGAGGCCAGGGGCACGATCACCGGGCTGACCCGGGGAACCACGCGGGCGCATCTGGTTCGGGCCGGCCTCGAGTCGATGGCGCACTCGAGTCGCGACCTGCTCGACTCCATGCTCCAGGGCACCGGCCTCGAGATTCCCCGGCTCCGGGTCGACGGCGGCGCCACCGCCAACCGCTGGCTCATGCAGTTCCAGGCCGACCTGCTCGGCGTGCCGGTCGAACGGCCCGACTACGTCGAGACCACGGCGCTGGGCGCGGCGGCGCTGGCGGGGCTGGCGGTCGGGGTGTGGCCGTCGCTCGAGGCCTTCGTGGCGGGTCGGCGGTTCGAGGTCTTCGAGCCTCAGGCCGGGGCCGAGGATCGGGACCGGTGGGTCAGGGGATGGCGCCGGGCTGTCGGGGCCACCCTCCATTGGGCCCGAGGATAACGCGCTTTGGGGGGATTCATTATCTTGGAAGCATGAGACCCGGAACGAAGTTCGCCATCGGCGCCGGCGTCATCGTCGCCGCCATCGTCCTCCTGATCTATACGGGGGTCAGCCAGACGGGGGTGTATTTCCTCAGCCCCTCGGAACTCCTCGCCAGAACCCAGCAGGATCCGACTTTTCATGAAGTTGGCCTCAAGGTCGGCGCCAAGGTCGTCCGCGGCTCCATCAAGCGCGACCCCGAAGCGCAGCGGATCGAGTTCGAAGTGGCCGACAGCACTGGCCGGTTTCCGGTCACCTACACCGGCCTGGTTCCGGACACCTTTACCGACGCCAACGAGATCGAAGTGATCATGTCGGGCAAGCTCGGCCGCGACGGCGTGTTCCACGCCACCGAGGTGCTCGCCAAGTGCGGCTCGCGGTACGAGTCCGAGCTGGAAAAGCTGAACAAGGCAACCTGACCGACCTGCCATGACCCGCCGGTGGATCGAGCGGCACCGGCTGGGATTTTTCTACGCCTTGGCCGTGGCCATCACCATTCTGGTGATGGCCGTTGCGTTTCTGGTTCCAGCCGCCGGCTCGGTGCTGGCCGAACTGACCGCGTACCTCCAGCGGGAGGGGTATCCGGCCAATCTCGTCTCCATCGCGTCGTTTGCGCTGACCGAGCAGCCGATTGGCTGGCTGATCCTCGTGTTCGCGGCCGCGCCGAGCCTGGCCGCGGTGGTCACGGCGGGGCTGCTGGGTTCCGGCGCCCTGTTGCGGCTGCTGGGCCGCCTGCGGCCGTGGGTCGCGCCGGCCGCCCGAACCCGGGCGCTGCGTTTCTATCTCACGCTGGCCGTCGCCTCGGCGGTGGTGATGGTGGCGTTCTACGCCGCCGGGTCGCGGTTCGGATCGGCCGAAGCGTTGGCGGGCCGGGACGCCGCCATCGGGTCGGCCCCGCTGGTCGTGGCCGGCATGCTCGCGTTCGGGCACCTGGTCGATGAAGGCGGAACGCTCGAGGAGTTGGGCTGGCGGGGGTTTGCCCTGCCGGTGCTCCTCGAGCGCTTTGGATCGCCGCTCGGGGCCAGTCTCGTGCTCGGGACCGTGTGGATGGCCTGGCACCTGCCGCGGGAGCTTCCGGCGCTGCTGGCCGGGGCGCCCCTCGGATCGTTCCTGCTCCAGCAGACCGTCTTTCTCCTCCTGACGCTGGCCCTGTCGATTCTGGCCACCTGGGGCTTTCTCGAAACCGGTGGCAGCGCGCTACCCGGCCTCCTGATTCACGGTGGCACCAACGTCTGGAGCAAGGCCCTGGCGGGGCCGCTCTATCCGGCGTGGCATTGGCCCATCGATCCGCGGACCGCGGTGGTCCTGGTCCTGACGCTGATCGTCCTCGCCACCCGCTGGCGGCAGCTGACGACCCCCATCGGCCCCCCGGGCGACCTGGCCCGGGGGGTGAGTAGTCCCGCCTAACGCATTTCCAGCCGGACGGCGCCGTTGGTCGCCGACTGTTCCCCCCGGATGACCCAGTTGGCTCCCGCGAAGAACGTCCCGGCGGCCGTGGCGTCCTCGACCGCGTTGCCCACGGGGTCGTCGTTGGTCTTGAACCAGGACGCCGCCGCGCTGATCAGGTTGAGGAGGATGGGGGCCCGCTTGAAGACCTTGGCCACCGTGCCGACCGAGTCTTTTCCGCCGGTCAGCTCGCCATAGACCAGCTTGATGGCCTTGAACAGGTTGGCGGTCCGGGTCGAATCCACCTTGATCTCGCAGGCCGTGTCGTCGTCCTCGACGACGAAGACCCGCAGGTTCTGACCCGGGTGCTGCTGGTGGTACTGATCGAGCTGGGCCTGGCTCATCAGCATGACGCTGCCCGACCAGGTGGTGCCGTTCTG
>JAEUJH010000278.1 GCA_016794825.1 Gemmatimonadota bacterium | reverse complement strand
GTCGGAGGTCGACTCCGCCGGCCGTTCTCGCTACGTCACCGAAGGGATGCTGCGGGCCTCCCACCGCGACACCACCACACCGCCCTGGGACAACCTCGGCTTACCGTGGCACCGGAGCAACCGGAGCGATCTGAAGCCACTGGTGCGCGGCCAGGTGGCTCGACTGACCTTCGTGCTCCAGCCGACGGCCACCCTTTTCAACCAGGGCCACCGGCTCCGGGTCTCGATCACCGGAGCGGACGTCGACAACACCGAAAAGCCACCCGTGCGGGGCCGCCCAACGATTACCCTCTACCGGGACGCCGAGCATCCGTCGCGCATTGCCTTCCCGGTGAGTTTGCCGCGGTGAGCGGCCCGAACCTCAGCCACCAGCCCGATCTGTTCGTCACCCGGGTCCTCCGGCATGCGGCGGAGCGCCCGGACCGCCGCGCCGTCGTGTGCGACGGGGTCGCGATGACCTACGGCGTCCTGGTCGACCGGGCCGGGCGGGTGGCCCAGCGGCTCCAGGACCTCGGATTTGTCCCGGGCGGAGCTCGCCGGGTCGGGCTGCTGGCCGCCAACGGGCTCGATGTGGCCGTCGTGGTCGTTGCCGGCCACCTGCTTGGCGTGGCCGTGGTGCCGGTCCCCACTGTCATCACCGCCGAGGCGCAGGCAGGGATGCTGACGGACGCCAACGTGGCGCTCCTGTTCTTCGATCCCGACCATCGGGAGGCGGCCCACGCGGCGGTCGGTCTGATGGCCGCGGCGGAGCCCGTGACGCTGGTTCCGATCGGAACCGAGGCTGGGCACCCCGACACCTCGGCGCTCGAGGGTTGGAGCGCCGCGAAACCACTGGCGTCTCCGGCGGCAAGCGACCGGGCGTGGACCTCGGACATCATCTACAGCTCCGGCACGACCGGCGTCCCGAAAGGCATCGTCCAGAGCTACCAGGTCCGCGCGGCCGCGTGCGCCAGTCTGGCGCGGCTGGGCGTCGGCGCCGACTCCCACATACTCCAGACGGTAGGGCTGTATTCCAACTTCGGGATCGGCGCGCTGTATCTGACGCTCTGGTGCGGCGGCACGCTGCTGATCATGCGGAAGTTTTCCGGACCCGCCGCCGTCGCCACCCTGGCCGAATGGCCGATCGACATGGCTTGGGTCGCGCCGGCCACGCTGATCCGCACCATCGAGTCGCCCGGCTTCGACGCGGCCGTTGCCGGACGTTCCTGCACCAAGCTGTGCGCCGGCGCACCACTCGGCGTCGACCACAAGCGCCGGGTCCTGGCCACCTGGCCGGGCCGACTGCTCGACTTGTATGGCCAGACGGAAACGGGCACCCTGAGCATCCTCGAGGCCCGCTCGGCCACGGACGACAAGTTGGGGTCGGTCGGTCCGTTGATCCCGAACGTCCTGGTCAAGATCCTCGACGACGAGGGCCGGGTCCTTCCACCCGATACCGAGGGGGAAATCGCCGGCCATTCGGCCACGATGATGACGGGGTATCACGGCCGCGCCGACGCCGACCTCGCGGCCGCCTGGCACGACGACGCGGGCCGCCCCTACATCCGCACCGGCGACATCGGCAAGCTGGACGCCGACGGCTTCCTCTGGATCTGCGACCGCAAGAAGGACATGATCATCTCCGGCGGCTACAATGTCTTTCCCGCCGACATCGAGCGGACGCTCCAGGGTCATCCGGCGGTTCTCGAGGTGGCCGTCGTCGGATTTCCGTCGACCAGGTGGGGCGAGAGCCCGGTGGCCTTCGTGACGCTCCGCGACGGGGCTTCGGCCGACGAGGAGGCGCTCCGCGAATGGGCCAACGGCCGGGTTGCCAAGATTCAGCGGGTGGCGAGAGTGCGGGTCCTGGCAGGGCTTCCGGCCGGCACGATGGGCAAGATCCTCAAACGAGAACTCCGCACCCGGTTTGCCGAGGCCATCGGCACGCTGCCCTAATCAAGGGAATGGTATGCGCCTGCTTGAAATCCTGATCCTGACGGCCCTCGGGGTGACCCTCCTGAGCCGCCTCTGGCGCCCTAACGACCGACCCCAGGGGCTTCGCTTCCTGCCCGGGATCCTCGTGGCGCTGACCGTCATCCACCTGGGCCTCGAACGCTACCGGTGGTCGATGGTGCCAGCCTACCTCCTCGTGGCCATCCTGGCGCTGCTGGCCCTCCGCCGCCCGACGACTCCCGCCGCTCCCAACTGGGGGCGCCGGATCGGCCGAGCGCTCGCGGTCACAATGGGCCTCGTCGGGCTCGGACTCAGCGGGGTCCTGGCGGCCGGCTTCCCGATCTTCGAGTATCCGGAGCCGACCGGCCCCCACGGCGTCGGCACCGCCCGGCTGTTCTTCGTCGACCGGGCGCGAGTCGACTCCTTCGCTCCAACACCTGGCAGCCCCCGCGAATTGCTCGCCGCCGTCTGGTACCCCGCCACGGTGGCGCCCGACGCCCGGCGCGATCCGTTCTGGCCGGTTGGTTCCCAGCCTTCCGAGGCCATCGGGCTCCCGGCCTTCATCTTCTCCCACGTACCCCTGGTTTCCGCCCATTCCGTGGCCGGGGCGCCGATGGCCGCCTCGGACGCCCGGTTTCCGGTGATCGTGTTCTCCCACGGATTCAACTCGACGCCGTGGCAGAACGTGCCCCAGATGGAGGAGCTGGCCAGTCACGGGTTCATCGTCGTGAGCATCGGTCACACGTACGACGCGACGGTGGTGACCTTTCCGGACGGTCGGTCGGTCCGAGACAACAGCAAGACGCGCCCACCCCATATGAGCCGGGCGGACTATCAGACCTACGCCGCCATGCTCAAACGGCTCGAGGCAGAAACGGAACCGGCCGCGATCCGCGCCAAGTGGCGGGAGTTACAGGCCTTCGCCGCCCGGACCGGGTTCTTCGTCGTCCCAAGCATTCCGGTGTGGGTGGCCGACGTCCGGTTCGTCCTGGACCAACTCACCCTGATCAACGCCGGATCCGATCAGGGCATCGTCGGCCCCACCAGCACGCTCCGTGACCGCATGGACCTGGACCGACTCGGGGTGTTCGGGATGTCGTTCGGCGGGTCGACCGCCGGCCTGGTCTGCCGGGTCGACAGCCGGTGCAAGGCCGGCATCAACTTCGACGGCTGGCAGTTCGGCGATCCGGACAGCGCGCTCGCGGTGCCGTTCCTGTACATGACCAAGGGCACCAGCAACCACTTCGCCGTGTATCACGGATCCACGGCCGATCTCTACGAGGTCAACGTCCGCCGTTCCGAGCACGGCAACTTCGGCGACCTGTCGCTGGTCGCCCCGCTCTTTACCTGGATCGCGCGACCGAGTCTGCCGCTGCTTGGCACCATCGAGGCGCCCGCCATCGAGCGGATCATGACCACGTACAGCCGGGCTTTCTTCCAGCAGTACCTTCAGGGCAAGCCGCAGGCGATCCTCGCCAACCCGTCGCCGACGGAGATGCCGGACGTCGTCTTCACCGCCCGACCCGCGACGGTCCCGGCGCCATCTCCCTGAGGCGGAACGCCCCGGCGCGGCCGTGAACGACGCCCCCTCGAACGCCCGCCCCTCGATCCGGGCGGCCACCGCCGACGATGCCCGCGCGGTGGCCGCCCTCCAGATTGCCAGCTGGCAATCCGCCTACCGGAATGACCTGCCCGCGGCATACCTCGAGAGCCTCGACCTCGAGGCCAGGACCGGACGGTGGCGGGACGTGATGGCCCGTCCCGGGGTCGAGGTCCTGGTGGCGGAAACGGTCACTGGGCTGGCGGGGTTCGCGGCCTTCGGGCCGGCGTGGGATGCCGATCTCGATCCGGCCCAAACGGCCCAGCTGTACAACCTCCACGTCGATCCGACCCGGTGGAGCCAGGGGACCGGATCGGACTTGTGGACGGCGATGATGGAACGACTGAGGGGACGATGGCGGGAGCTGGCTCTCTGGGTGCTGCCGACCAACCACCGGGCGCGCGGGTTCTACGAGCGGCGGGGCCTTCGCCCCGACGGGGGGCGCCAGCGGGAGCCGCTGGCACCGGGCGTGGCGTTCGACGAGATCCGGTATCGCGGCGCGTTGGCGGCGCCGCGATCAACACCCGCTACGGAATGATCTCGGCCTCGCCGGTGTCGGCCGGGGGCGCGGGCTTTTCTTCGACCTTGACGCCGTCTTCGCCGAGCCCGTCGAGTTCCCGATCGATCTTGGCGATCTTCTCGGTGACGTCATCCATCTGGGCAAACAGGGCGTCGATCTCGCCGGGATTGATCTCGGCGCCGCGCTCCTTCTTGTACACCATCATGCCGAGCTTGTAGGCCACCTTGCTGCGGACGGCCACCAGGCTCGACCGCTCGACATGCAGCTTGCTCGACTCGACGGCGTCCTTGACGCGGTCGCCGAACTGGTCGAGCTCGGTCCGGAAGCGATCGAAGATGGACGACATGGTGCTCCTCCTGAACGAGAGTGGGCCGGCGACGGCCGGCCGTCCGGGCAACGACGGATCGCGGGCGCCCGTGGTTTCAAAATGAAAAGGGGTGGCCGTTTAGGCCACCCCCGATACCCGCGGAACCCCGCTGCCGATCAGCTGGCGCTGGGATAGACGGACACCTGCTTCTTGCCCTTGGACCGCCACTCGAACGTGACCACGCCATCGGCGAGGGCGAAGAGGGTGTCGTCGTTGGCCCGACGAACGTTCTTGCCCGGATGGAACTTGGTGCCCCGCTGGCGGACGATGATGTTGCCGGCGATGACCTGTTCGCCCCCGAACCGCTTGATGCCGAGGTACTGGGGGTTGCTGTTGCGGCCGTTCTTGGACGAGCCGACACCCTTCTTATGTGCCATGTCAGCCTACCTTCACGTCGGTGATGCGGACCTCGGTGTACTTCTGCCGATGCCCGGTCTTGCGGCGGTAATTCTTCCGCCGCTTGAACTTGAAGACGTAGATCTTGTCGCCCTTGGTGTCGCCGACCACTTCCGCCTCGACGGCGGCGTTCGGAACCAGCGGCGTGCCGGCCCGGACGGTGGTGCCGTCGGAGGTCAGCAGCACTTCGCTGAAGGTGACCTTGCTGCCCGGCTCGGCTTCCATCAACGGCAGCCGAAGGGTCTCGCCCTTCTGCGCCTTGAATTGGTGCCCGAGGGCTCTGAAAATCGCGTACATCGCGTTCAATCCAGGTTTCTAGAAAGCCCGTAATGATAAGCCCGAGAACGGGATAGGGCAACCCCTCCCCCACCAGCCGGCCGGATCCGGGCCGACCCAGGCCCCGGGGGCGCTCCCCGCCCCCGGCTGCCCCTACGCCACGGCGTACAACTCGGTCACGTCCCGGCCCGCCGGTCGGCTCATCAGACGGAACTCGTCCTGATGGATGGTCGGGTCGTCCCGGCACTCGATCTCGAGGCCGGTGGACCGGGCCAGGGCCGGAATCAGCTTGGGCTCCTCTTCCTTGAGGTAGAGGACCACCTCCGGGTGGACCCGGACGCAGATATGGCGTTCCCGCCGCTCGTTGGCCACCCGCTTGAGCGACCGTTCCATCCGCCGGGTCACCACCTCGGGGGTGAACACCCGCCCGGTGCCATGGCACATCGGGCATTCGGTCGTCATCGACGCCCAGAGCGACGAGCGGACCCGCTGCCGGGTCATTTCCACCAGGCCGAGGTCCGAAACGGCCAGGGCCTTGGTCCGGGCTCGGTCTCGGCCCAGGTGGGTCCTGAGTTCCTGGAGGACCTTGTCCCGATTGCCCTTCGACTCCATGTCGATGAAGTCGCAGACGATGATGCCGCCCAGGTCCCGGAGCCGAAGCTGGCGGGCAACCTCGCGAGCGGCCTCGAGGTTGGTTCGAAGGATGGTCTTTTCGGGGTCCTTCTTCCCGGTGTACCGCCCGGTGTTGACGTCGATCGAGACGAGGGCCTCGGTGGGCTGGATGACGAGCGACCCGCCGGTGGCCAGCTCGACCCGCGGCTTGAACAGGTTCTTGATCTCGGCCTCGATCCCGAACTTGTCGAACAGCGGGATCGGCTCTTCGTAGAAATGAACCCGCGACATCAACTCGGGATCGACCTGCTCGAGGTACTGCTCCACCTCGTGGCCGACCTCGCGGGAGTCGACCCAGAGGCCGTCCACCTTGTCGGAAAAGACGTCGCGAATCAGGCCCCGCGTCAGACTGGCCTCGCGCTGGAGCAAGGCCGGCGCCTTGCGGACGTAGAACTGTTTCCGCTTGACCTTCTTCCACTGGGCCAGGAGCGAGTCGATTTCCCGCTTGAAGTGCTCCTCGGTGACGCCCTCGGCGACGGTCCGGACGATCACGCCGCCGGCATCCTCGGGAAGCAGCCGAGTCACGATCTCGCGGAGCCGGGATCGCTGCTCCCGGCTTTCGATCTTGCGGCTCACGCCAACGCGGGAGGCGTAGGGCATGTACACCAGGAACCGGCCCGGCAGCGAAATCTGGGCGGTGACCCGGCAGCCCTTGGTGGAGATGGGTTCCTTGGTGACCTGAACCGGGAGCGTCTGCCCCTTCTTCAGGATCTCGGCGATGTTGGGCAGGGCGCGGCGGCTGGACACCTCGCGCTGGCGCGGCTCGCTGGCCTGGCGGCCGGAGCGGCGACCACCGCGTCCCTCGTCGCCGTCGTTGTCCGAAGCGCCGGCGCCGTTGCCCTGGGCCTCTTGCGCTTCGTCGACGTCAGGGACGTCGTCGGCGTCGTCCTTGTCGCTCGGTTCCTCGTCCTCGTCAGGCTCGAGCAGATCGGAGGCGTGGAGAAAGGCGCTCTTCTCGAGGCCAATGTCCACGAAGGCCGCCTGAATCCCGGGCAGGACGGCGTCCACCCGGCCGAGGTAGATGTCGCCCACGATCCGGCGTCGGTCGGGACGATCCACCATCAACTCGGCCAGGCGGTCGTCCTCGAGGATGGCCACCCGGGTTTCCCGGGGGCCACTGGAAATGAGAATCTCGCGCTTCACTCGAATAACCCCGAGCCGGGCGACCCGGACCGGCCGTCCCGAGGGACGGCCGGCGATCGAGCCCGGCGAACGAAAGGTGGTTGCCCCGCACCGGCCTGCCGGCTGGGGGGAGCGTGGAGGGTCCTCGGGCGGCCCCGCGCCGGAGGCGGCCAAGCTGGCCTGCCTTCCTGGTCACGAGCCGGCTCGCACCCGGTGCCCGCGTTCGCGCCTGGCGACCCCCCGGCTCTCTTTGGCCGGGGGGTGTCCGGGTCGCGGGCGGGACACTTGGATGGGTAGGTGCGAAACGACGGCTCCCGGTCGACGCAGGGCGTCGCGGGAACCCGAGGAAACGGAACAACAGGGCGAAAAACCGTGCAACCATGCCTCCAGCCATGTCAAACGGAGTGCCGAAACGGCTCCCGGGCTGGAAACAGGCGGATCGCATGCCTGTAAGTATATATCCTGACGTTGCTTAGACGGTAGGGGCCGGGCGGGACCAGCCCCGGCCCCCGGAGCGACCCGGGGCGGCACCTCCGAGGGAGGCACCGCAGAACCCGGGTCGATGAAGAATTATTGAGCGATTTCGATCAGCCGTCGACCACCGCTCCCAGAATCTGGCGGGCAATGACCAGGCGCTGGATTTCGCTCGTCCCCTCGCCGATTTCGCAGACCTTGGCGTCGCGCATCATCCGCTCGACCGGGTACTCGGCGGTGTAGCCATAGCCGCCGAAGACCTGGACGGCCTGGGTGGTGGCGCGCATGGCCAACTCGGAGCAGTAGAGCTTGGCCATGGCCGCCTCCTTCTTGAACGGCTTGCCGGCCTGCTTGAGGCGGGCGGCCGTGTAGAGGAGGTGGGTGCCGGCTTCGATTTCGGTGGCCATGTCGGCCAGCTTGAAGCTGACGCCCTGGAAGCTGCCGATGAAGCGGCCGAACTGCTTCCGGGTACCGGCGTACTCGACGGCGGCGTTGTAGGCCCCTTCCGCGATGCCGAGGGACAAGGCGGCGATCCCGATCCGGCCGGCGTCGAGGGTCTTGAGGAAGTTGACGAAGCCCTCGCCTCGTTTGCCGAGGAGGTTTTCCTTCGGGACGATGGCGTTGTCGAAATGGAGTTCGCGGGTGTCGCTGGCCCGCCAGCCCATCTTGTCTTCCTTCTTGCCGGCGCGAACGCCCTCGATCTTGGGCAGATCGGCGGCGTGCCCGACGCCCAGGTTCCGGCAGAGATCGAGGTCGACGGTGTCCTTGGTGACGATGAGGCTCGAGATGCCGCGGTGCCCCGTACCCGGATCGGTTCGGGCCGTCACCGAGAAGATTTCACCGACGCCCGCGTGGGTGATGAAGATCTTGGAGCCGTTGAGGACGAAGTGGTCGCCCTTGTCGACGGCGGTCGTGGCGGTGCCGCCGGCGTCGCTGCCGGCCCCGGGCTCGGTCAGGCCGAAACCACCGAGCACCTTGCCCGACGCGAGGAGGGGGACGTACCGCTGGCGCTGCGCCTCGGTCCCGAACTCCACCAGGGGCGAAGTGCCCAGGTTGGTGTGGGCGCTGATGGTCAGGCCGTGCGAGGCATCGACCTTGGCCATCTCGTGGATGGTGACGTAGTAGGAAATCTGGTCCATCCCCGCCCCGCCGAGTTCATCCGACCACGGCACGCCGAGGAGCCCGAGTTCTCCCATCCGCTTGATGTTTTCCCACGGGAACGTGGACGTCCGATCGAGGTCGCGCGCCACCGGGGCGACGTGGGTGCGGGCAAATTCGCGAACCATTTCGCGAACCTGGTGGTGCTGCTCGGTAAAGTAGAGCGAGTCGTCCATGCAAAGACCCGTCGTGGAGGTTGGAGGGCACTTCGGCTGGCCCAATATAGCGGGGCCGCCCGCCGGCCCGGATGCTCGGAATCGGTCCGGCTCGCTGCTAATTTCAAGCCAACTCTTCCGCGAGGTTCCGATGGCTGACGTCCCCGAGACGACCGCTCGCCTCGCGCTTCTGGAGCAGCGCCTGGGCCGCCTGCGGATGCTGGTCTGGCTGGCGGTCCTGGTGGCCGGGGCGTCGTTGGCCTGGGGCCTGTTCGAGGGGAACGACCCGATTTCCGAGGGCCAGCTGTGGGTGGCCAAGGACCCCGAAGGCCGGGTCCGCGGGATGTTCGGCGTCACCAACGACGGGATCGGCCTGACGATGTACGACTCGACCGGCCAGATGCGGCTCGATGTCGGCATCGCGCCCGGGGGCGTCCCCGGCATCCTCCTGCTGTCGAAGCAGGGCGAGCCGGTCGCCGCGCTCAACCTGGTCGAAGGGCTGGTCCCGACCCTCCGCCTCACCAACGTGGCCGAACGGGCCCGAATCGAAATCGTGCCGCGGGCCGGTCAGCCGCCGGTGGTGCTCAAGGAGCCGGGGCAGCCCGACACCCTCGTGGCCCGACGAACCCCCTGAAACGTCTGACCGGCCAGCGCCGTATGCCCCCCGCTCCTTTTCACCTCGTCGAGGCTTTCGCATGTTGCGTCGTCTGTGGTTCGTCGTCCTGGCCGCCCAGCCGGTTGCCGCGCAGGAGGCGATGTTCGTCCTGCGGAGCGGGTCGGACACCGTCAGCCTGGAGAAGTTCACCCGCAGTCCTGGCAAGCTCACCTCCGAGGTGCTGCTCAAGGGCGCCGGCGCCCGGGTCACGTTCGCGGCCGACATCAGCGCCGACGGCACGGTTCCCCAGCTGACCACCTCGTTCTGGATGGCCACGGACGCCCCCGGAACCCCGGCCCGCCAGGTGGCCAGACTCGCCTTCCGGGGCGATTCGGTCATCGTCGAAATCGAGGGCGGCGGTCAGACGCGGACGGAGCGGCATGGGACCCGGGCCGGGGCCATTCCCTACATCAACCCGTCGTTTGCGCTGATGGAGTTGGTGATCGAGCGTTCCCGCCGGTTGGCCGCCGCCGGCACCGAGGTCCCGATGTTCCTGGTGGCGGGTGGCCAGACGTTGCCGGTGACGATCAAGCCCATCGGCGCGGATTCGATGTCGCTCACGATGGCGGGCGGCGAGATGCGGGTCCGGGTCGACGCCGCGGGTCGGATCGTTGGCGGCGGGATCCCGATCCAGAATGCCACGATCGAGCGGGTGACCAACGGGTCCGCCGCCATGACGGTCGCCAAGCCGGACTACTCCGCCCCGCCCGGAGCCCCCTACACCGCCGTGGACGTGACGGTCACGACCCCGATGGGCCATACCCTGGCCGGAACACTGACCCTGCCGAAGGGCGCGGGGCCCGGGAACAAGGTCCCGGCGGTGGTGACGATCACCGGATCGGGATCGCAGGATCGGGACGAGGGGATTTCGCTGTTCAAGGGCTACCGACCGTTCCGGGAAATCGCCGACTCGCTCGGCCGCCGCGGCATCGCGGTGCTCCGAATGGACGATCGCGGCTTCGGCGCCTCGGGCGGCAATGCCGCGACGGCCACCAGCGCCGACTTTGCCCAGGACATCAAGGCCGGCCTGGCCTACCTCCGGACCCGGCCCGAAATCGACGCGGCGCATCTCGGTCTGGTGGGTCACAGCGAAGGCGGGCTGATCGCGCCGCTCGTCGCCACCACGGAACCTGATCTGGCCGGAATCGTCCTGCTGGCCGGCACGGCGTACACCGGCCGGCAGATCCTCCAGTTCCAGCTCTCCAACGGGATCCGGAACGACACCAGCCACAGCGCGGCCAAGAAGGACTCGCTCCTGGCCCGGGTGCCGCAGCAGATCGATTCGATGGCGGCGGGGGTGCCGTGGCTCAGGTTCTTCGTCGACTACGATCCGATCGTCACGGCCCGCAAGGTCAAGACGCCGGTGCTGATCCTCAACGGCGCCACCGATCTCCAGGTGACCCCGGATCAGGTTCCGCTGCTGGAGAAGGCGTTCAAGCAGGCCGGCAACCGCGACGTGACGGCCAAGGTGCTCAAGGATCTGAACCACCTGTTCGTGGCGGATCCCGACGGCTACCCGGGCCGGTACCTCGAGTTGAAGAGCTTTGCGGTCGACCGGGCGACGATCGGCCTGGTGGTCGACTGGCTGGCCAAGCGGTTCCTCAAGCCGGCCGCCTAACGGAGGGCCGGCTCGATCCGGAACCGGGCCACGACCGGGAGGTCATTCTCGTCCCGGACGAGGGCCCAGACCCGGTCGCCCTCGGCATCGACCAGGGTCATCCGGCAGCCGCAGTCCACCCGGCCAAGGAACCGGCCGTCGGCCCCGAACACTTCGTACACCGGGCGAGTCCGGTGGCGAATGGTCGGGGCCTTCGCGTCTCGGGGAGTGGCCACCTCGGCATCGGGGATCCGCTCCGACGGGACCGCCACCTGGGCCCAGATCCGACCGTCCCGGGCCACGGTCAGGCCGAGCAGCGGCGCCTTGATCTCGGGGATGGGGGGGCCGGACCAGGCCCAATCCGGCTGGGTCCGTCGCATGCTGTAGGTAATCAAGGCCTGCTCCTCCTCCCGCTCTTCCGACGCCACCGCCACCGCCGGCGCCCCGCGCCGAATGACGAGCGGCTTGCTCTCGGGCCGAGCCACCACGATCTCGAAACGACCGCCGTGTCCCACCACGAAGTATCCGGCGGGGTGCCAGGCCCAGAAGTAGTTCGGCGCGAATCGGGAGGAGGTCGACGACTGATTGACGTTGTCCTTGCCGGACCGTTGGACGGCCAGGTACACCTCGCGCTGGACCGGCAGGTCGGGTGGTTCGAGCGAATCCCGGAAGACCCCGCTGTCGCCCAGGGCCACGAGACCGAGCCGCCCGAGGATCTCGCCCTCGCGCGGAGGCGTGACCGGGCGCTTCAGGTAAAGGCGCCCACTCCCGTCGGTGAGAAGGCCGTTCCCGGTGTTGAAGCCGGAGGGCGTCACCCAGCTGGTCCGGAAGGCGCCCGCGGCGTCGAAGAACGAGATCCGGGCGTTCTGGGGGTCCCAGACGGCCAGGCCGGTGTCGGGGAGCGAGACCATCCCGCTGTTCGAGGCGAATTCGCCCGGGCCCCCGCCCTTCCGGCCAAGCCGCTTGATCAGGGTGCCGTCGGATCCGAAGAGGAAGACCGAGCTGGTCGGCCGATCGAAGACCCAGAAGCGTCCCGCGCGGTCGACCTCGAACTCGGACACCTCGGTGAAGAGCGAGGTGTCGTCGGCCGACGGCGCGATCCGGACTTCCGGGACGAGGCGGCGAATGGCGGCGACGGGGACCTGGCCGGCGATCCGGGCGACGACCGTGTCGGCGGTGGAGTCGATGACGGTCCGGAGGCCGGAGTCGTCAGGGTGGTCCGGGGACGGAGCCCGGTTGCAGGCACCGAGGAGGACCAGGGGAAGGAGGACGTGGCGAACGGTCATGGGTACCTCGGGCGGTCGTTGTCGCGACGATAGGTTAGCCAACGCAGCCAGGAGACTCAACCGGCGGACCGGCGATCCTTCCGTCGAACCGGGTCATCGCGCGCAACGATCGCAACCGGAGCATCGGATCAGGCGCTCACCGAAGTACCCAAGCAGCTCCGCCCGGCGGCAGCGTCCGCCGCTGGCGTAGCGCTCGACGGCCCGAATCCGATCGAGCGCCGCGGCTCGGCGCCGGTCGATCCG
>JAEUJH010000259.1 GCA_016794825.1 Gemmatimonadota bacterium | reverse complement strand
CGGGCCGTGGCCTGGCTCGACCTCGAGGGCAAGAAGCTCTTCGTGAGCCGGGAATCGCCAACCGACGTGACCCAGGCCTTCTATCGCGACGGCGACCGGCTGACCCAGCTGACCCAGAATCGCGACTTCACGCCCGACCTGACCCAGGCCCCGAAGGAATCGTTCCTGGTCGAGCGGCCCGACGGCTTCAAGTTCAAGGTCAACGTCACCCTCCCGCCGGGCTACCAGGCGGGCACCCGGCTGCCCGCGATGTTCTGGTTCTATCCGCGGGAGTTTTCGGGACAGGACGAGTACGATCGAGGCGCGCGGACCTTCAACAAGAACGCGTTCCCGTCGTTCGGGCCTCGCTCGATCCAGTACCTGGCCCGGCTCGGCTACGCGGTGGTCGAACCCGACGCCCCGATCGTCGGACCGAACGGACAGTGGAACAACAACTACGAAAACGACCTCCGGAACAACCTGGCGGCGGTGATCGACGAGGTCGACCGCCGCGGCCTGGTCGACCGCACCCGGATCGGCATCGGCGGTCACAGCTACGGCGCGTTCTCGACCGTCAACGCCATGGTCCACACGCCGTTCTTCAAGGCGGGCATTGCCGGCGACGGCAACTACAACCGGACCCTGACGCCACTCAACTTCCAGAGCGAACGTCGCGACATCTGGGAAGCGCGCGAGACCTATCTCAACATGTCGCCGCTCCTGTTTGCCAACAATCTGACGGGGGCGCTCCTGATGTATCACGGTCTGGGCGACCAGAACGTCGGCACCGACCCGACCAATTCGCCCCGGCTCTTCCACGCCCTCAACGGCCTCGGCAAGACGACGTCGATGTACCTGTACCCGTTCGAGGACCACGGCCCCGCCACCCGCGAGACCCTGCTCGACCTGTGGGCCCGCTGGTCCGCCTGGCTCGACAAGTACGTCAAGAACCCGAAGAAGGACGGGAAGGAAAAGCCGGTCAGCTGACCCGGTTCCGGTTCCCGCCGGCTCCGGTTAGACTCTACGAGCCGCGTCGATCCGATTCCCGGACCGGCGCGGCCGTTTTTTTGACCTGAACCATGCTGCCGCCATGCGTCGACTCGCTTTGATACCGCTCCTTGCCGTCCTGGCCGCCTGTGGCTCCGATGACACCGGCCCCGACGCCCCCGACATCGCCACGACGACGTTCGCGCCGTCGCTGGGGATCGACCTGACGCAGATGACGAAGACGGCCACCGGCCTCTACTGGCGCGACCTCTCGGTCGGCACCGGTGCCACCGTCACGGTCGGGGTCCAGGCCTCGGTCCGCTACACCGGCTGGCTCGCCGACGGAACCCAGTTCGACTCCAACGTCGGGGCCGCGTCGCCGTTTCGGTTCACGGTGGGCGGGGGCGGGACCATCGCCGGATTCGATGAAGGGGTTCGCGGAATGCGGGTCGGGGGACAGCGGCAGATCATCATCCCTCCGTCCCTCGGTTATGGCGCCAGCGGCCAGGGCGCCATTCCGGGCAATGCCATCCTCGTCTTCCGCATCGAGCTGGTGGCGGTCCAGTAACCCCCGTTTCTCCTCCCGCCGGACTACTCGCCGACCGGCCGATCCGCTCCCGCCGACGCGGCGCGTGATCGGCTGGTGGCATCGCCGAAGATCTTTTCGCCGTCGAACCGGCCGTTTTCGATGAAGACCTCGGAAATGAAGCGGCCGGCCGTCGGGCTTCCGGCCACGTGGAGGCCGGGCACGTTGGTCTCCAGGGTGGCGGGGTCGTGGGTCGGCCGCCCCGTCGACGGATCGATCTCCACGCCGAGCCCGCGGAACAGCTCGTAGTCCGGATGGTAGCCCGTCAGCAGAAACACCCGGTCGGCTCCTAGCGCCGCCGGCCCGCCGGGACCTTCGACCCGGACCAAGCCCGGTTCGATCGACCGCACCACCGTTTCCCACCGCACCGAAATCTCGCCCGCCTTGACCCGGTTCTCGAAATCAGGTCGCAGCCAGTATTTGACGCTGGGTTTGAGCGCCTCCCGGCGGTGCACGACCGTAACCCGCGCGCCGGCCCGGAACGCGGCCAGCGCCAGTTCGATGGCTGAGTTCTTGGCGCCGACGATCACCACGTCGAGCCCGGCAAGGCGATGTGGCTCCTCGGGGTAATGACTGACGTGCGGCAGATCCTCGCCGGGAACGTCGAGCCGGTTGGGGTGCCCGAAGTAGCCGGTCGCCAGCACCACCCGGTCGGCCCGGACCGACACCCGATCGCCCCGGAGCACCCGGTCGAACTCGAGCTCGAAGCCCTGCCCGACCCGGCGGCCGGACACCAGCCGATGGAATGGCCGGACCCGGAGCCGCTCGACTCGAGCCACCCCGCGGTAATACATCAGCGCCTCTTCCCGGGTGGCCTTGGCGCCGGAACAGACGAGCGGGTGATTGCCGATTTCGAGGCGATCGGGCGTGGTGAAGAAGGTCATTCCGACGGGGTACCGCGCGATCGACTCGGCGATCGATCCGGCATCGAGCACCACTGGATCGATGCCCCGACGGACAGCGGAAATGGCACAGGCCAACCCGATCGGGCCAGCCCCGACGATGACGACGGCTTCGGCATTCGACATGCCGAAACCTAGCACGAGCGGGAGGCCGTCGGCCTCCCGATCAGACGAATTCGAGGTTCCGGACGAAGTCGGCCGGACTGGTGGCGGCCGACCGGGCCACCTCGAGCGAAATCAGCTCTTTGCGGTACAGGTCCGTCAAATGCTGGTCGAAGGTCTGCATCCCGTACTGCGTCCGCCCCTCGACGATGTGATCCTTGATCTGGGGCATCATCCCCGGATCCATGATGCACTCCTCGATCGTCGCGGTGTGCCGCATGACCTCGACCGCCACGACTCGCCCGGTCCCGTCGGCGCGGGGCAGCAGGCGCTGCGACACCACGGCCTTGAGGTTCTCGGCCAGCCGGATCCGGATCGACTGCTGTTCCTCGGCGTCGAAGACGCTCACCAGCCGGGAAATCGTCTTGATGGCGTCGGTGGTGTGGACGGTGCTGAACACCAGGTGGCCGGTCTCCGCCGCCTTGAGGGCGATGTCGATCGTCTCCTTGTCGCGCATTTCGCCCACCATGATCACGTCGGGGTCCTGGCGGAGCGCGGCCCGCAGCGCCGCCGCGAAGCTCCCGGTGTCGCCGCCCAGCTCCCGCTGGATGATGACGCACTGCCCGTCGCGATGGAGGAACTCGATCGGATCCTCGATCGTCACGATCTTGGCCGACTTGTTGGCGTTCAAATAGGCGAGCATGGCGGCCAGGGTCGACGACTTGCCGCTGCCGGTCACGCCGGCCACCAGCACCAGCCCCCGCTCTTCCATCGTGATGTCTTCGAGGACCTCGGGCAGGCCGAGCTGCTCGAAATTCGGCGCGGTCATCGGGATGTGGCGGAGAACCGCCGCCAGCGATCCCCGCTGACTGCAGACGTTGACCCGGAAACGCCCGACCCCGGGCACCGA
>JAEUJH010000236.1 GCA_016794825.1 Gemmatimonadota bacterium | reverse complement strand
TGACCGTCGGTGATCGAGATCACGTTGGTCGGGATGTACGCGGAGACGTCGCCCGCCTGGGTTTCGATGACCGGCAGCGCCGTCAGGGAGCCGCCCGGCTTCTTGATCCGGCTGTCGAGCTTCACCACGTTCGGATCTTCCGAGATCTTGGCGGCCCGCTCGAGAAGCCGGCTGTGGAGATAGAAGACGTCGCCCGGGTAGGCTTCGCGGCCCGGCGGGCGGCGGAGAATCAGCGACAGCTGCCGGTAGGCGGCCGCCTGCTTCGACAGGTCGTCGTAGACGCAGAGGGTCGGCTTGCCCTCTTCGTACATGAAGTACTCGGCAATGGCGCAACCCGAGTACGGCGCGATGTACTGGAGCGGCGCCGGGTCAGAGGCCGAAGCCACCACGACCACGGTGTAGTCGAGCGCGCCCGCTTCCTTGAGCCGCTCCACCACCGTCGCCACGGTCGAGCGCTTCTGCCCGATCGCGACGTAGACGCAGATGACGCCCTGGCCCTTCTGATTGATGATCGTGTCCACCGCGATCGCCGTCTTGCCGGTGCCACGGTCGCCGATGATCAACTCGCGCTGACCCCGGCCGATCGGGATCATCGAGTCGATCGCCTTGATCCCGGTCTGGAGCGGCTCCTTGACGGGCTGCCGCACGATGATGCCGGGGGCGATCATCTCGACCGGCCGGCTCGAACTCGACTTGATGGCGCCCCGCCCGTCCACCGGCTGGCCGAGCGCGTCGACCACCCGACCCAGCATGCCGGGCCCCGACGGGACCTGAAGCAGGCGGCCGGTGCAGCGAACCTCGTCGCCTTCCTTGAGCTTGAGGTAGTCGCCGAGAATGACGGCGCCCACGTTGTCCTGCTCGAGGTTGAGCACCAGGCCCGTCACGGTCTCGCCGGTTTCGGCCGAGGTGAACTCGAGCATCTCGCCGGAAACCGCCGACCGGAGGCCGTAGACGCGCGCCACGCCGTCACGAACCTCGAGCGTGGTGCCGACCTCGGCCGTATCGACGGCGCCCAGGTCCGCGGCCGCGATCTCCTTGAGCAAGATGTCCTTAATTTCGCCAGGACGGAGCGTGGATTCGGTCGCCATGTTGTCGTATCAGATCGTTGAATGATCAGAGGTTGTAGTACAGCTTGTGAAAAATATCACAATCCCGGATTGGTCGCAAGCAACCACCTTCAACCCACCCGCCCGCCCCCGGCTCGACTCCGGGCACCAGCCGCCAGGAACCGACGCACCAGATCCGCGGGACTCACCGCCAGCAACCCGGAAGGTTCGAGCCCCACCAGACGACGGACCGTGGAGCGGAAATGGCTCGCCGAGGCGTAGCCCATGATCTCGACCACGGCCGCCGCCGACCGCCCCGGGTTCTCGAGCAGGTCCCGCGCCACCAACAGGCGCAGTAAGTCAATGACCCGCTTGAGGTTAGGAGCACCGCCAGCGCCGAACTGACGGGACAGGTGCTCCCGACTCACCCGCAGCTTGCGGGCAATGGCCGCGGTGGTCGGGGCGGGCCCGATCGAGCCCACCAGCAGGTCGAAGGCCCGCCCTTGGAGCGGCTCCGTCAGGCGGAGCAGCTTCGGCACCCCGGCCAGCGCGGCCCGGCGAGCGGCCAGGTAGCCGTTCCGGGCCACCACCTCGCCGACCTGGGGATCATCGATGCCCTCCACCGCGATGGCCCGGACACCCCGCCGATCGAACTCGAGCAACGCCGGTCCCTGGTCCGGGCGAATCGTGCCGTAGACGATGACCGGAACCGTCGGGAACCGGGTCTGGAGCCAGTTCCAGTCGACCGCC
>JAEUJH010000192.1 GCA_016794825.1 Gemmatimonadota bacterium | reverse complement strand
GGGCTGGGTGGTTGCCCCGAGCCCGTTGAACCGCCGTTGAACGGCCAGGATACCTTGGTCGAACGGCAAGACGGCGGGCACGGTCTGAGCGGAGTTCCGAGCGAAGCGGTCCGCGACCCGCTGCCATTGCCGGACACGGGCATCACGGGCCAAAGGATTCTAGCGGGTTCGCGCTGGACACGCACCTCTGATGGGACCCGCGCGGCGCGGCAGGGGGCGGGGTAGAGCCGGCCGCAGTCGGATTCGCCCCGCCACCCTCGAACGGCTGCGCCACGACGGGCGCCGGTCAGCCCGTTACGGCAAAACCCAACCCCTCACGGCGCCCAGGCCAGGGCGTCGATCCGTTCCCCGAACGCCGCGATCGGAGCCATCGACCATCCGGAGACGACATCGAGAAGCCGAAGCCTCCCATCATAGTCGGCCACCGCAACGGTCCGGTTGTCGGGGGTCCAGCAAACCGCCAAGGGGAATGACGACGGCAGACGCAGGGCACGGATCGCCCTGGTTTGGATCGAATGGACGTACAGGTATCCACAAAGGAAGGCCAGACTGGCGCCGTCGGGCGACCAAGCCGGATTCCTTGCGCAATCGAAGACCAACCGCGAAGACCCGTCCGGCTCGAGAAGACACAGCTGACTGTCCGAGTACGGATAGAACGGGTCTTCCGCTCGGCACATGTAGGCGAGGCGGCCGTCAGAGACCGCCGGATACCAACCTGGCTCCGCTGGCAAGAGGACGGGGCCTGGCCCACCGGATTTCATCGCCCCGCTGTGCCGGGTGTAGACGATCGTCCGGTTGTCCCACCACGCGGGCGCATAGACGCCGTCCTCATCGGACAGTGCGCCCGTGGAGTCCTCGGACCAGAGGCAGGCCCGATCGCGTCCGCAGGAATAGACGAGCGTCTTTCCATCGGGCGACCAATCCAGCCCCGCGTTCAACAGGTCGAGGCTACTCAATGGCAGCGAGTCACCGTGGATCCGTTCGGTGGTCACGACCCCGCGCTCGATGCGAACGGTCTTAACCCTTCGAATCCCCGGAGCGCGCTCTGACTGGGTCCCGACGGTGAGGCGGATCGGTCGGTCCTCGACGACCACGGTGGCGGCTCCCATCAGGGAGCCGGTCGACACCAGGATCCACGCCCGACCAGCGGCCCACCCCCCCCCCAAACCCTCGGCGCCCACCGCGGCGATGGCGGGGTCGGTGCTCGTATAGGTGTGGTCGGCCGGCGTCAGGGTATCGCCACCAACCGCCCGCGTCAGGACAACGACCGGCCCTTCCCAACCCACCAACAACGGGATCGAGTCCGGCCCGATGACGAGTTCCGTCACCGGGGTCCGGACCCAGATGTCGGCGTTGCGCGAGATACCCCCGGCCCTGGCCGTGATCCGGGTTCTCCCGGGCCCATGGGCCGTGACCAAGCCGGTTCCCGCGACCGACGCCACGGACGGGTCCGCCGAGATCCAGGTCACCGGCGAACTCACCGGACGAGTCAACGAGAAGGCCAGCGCCGAGAACCGGACCGTGTCGCCCACCTCGAGCGTGGCCGAGGATGGAACGACGAGCAGGTCCGTCACGCTACTGGCCGGGTCGAGTGCGACCGGGTCCGAGCACCCGGCCACCCAGAACCCGACCAGCCCCACCAGTCCACACAACACGTTGCGCACCATCGCCTCCGAACGACTGGAACGGAGAGTATCGGAAGAACCCGTGCTCCAGCCGTGAGGCAACCGTCACCAGGTCCCAGACACTCGAGGCATGCCGAGAACGCGGCCAATCACGATCCTCAGGGGAGTCCCATCCACCCATTGGAGATCGCCATGAACCGCTGCGTGCGACTAATCGCCATCCTTGCTATTGCTGGATGCAGCCAACCATCCGAACCGCCCCTGGGGCCTTCGCTCGAACGGAGCAGCGACAGTCGCTCGGAGGCGACGGCCTCGGCGGCCGTCATGTACTGGAATCAGGCGGCCACGGACGTGGTCGGAGCGATGAACCTGCCCATCCCGCTTCCCCCGATGCCCGAGTCCCGGATCTACGCGATGACGGCCGGCGCGGTCCACGATGCGCTCAACGCGATCGTCCCGCGGTACCGTCAGTATGCCTACCAGGATCGGGCTCCGCGGCAGGTGAACGCCGCCGCCGCGGTGGCCGGGGCCGTGGAAGCGATCCTGCGTCCAGTCGTCGTCGCGGCCGCGGCCGACCCCGTCTTCCCCAATCCCAACCCGGGGCAGGTTCTCGATCAGGCCTGGCACTCGTTCCTCGCGACGATCCCAGACGGGCCTGAAAAGGCTGCGGGACTCGCCCTGGGCAACGCCGCAGCCGCCGCCATGCTCGCGCGGCGCGCCAACGATGGGTCCGGTGGCGCTGGACTCGCTCCCTACAGCGGAACCGGGGTGCCTGGGGCCTACCGACCGACCCCGCCCTTCGGTTTCGACCCCGACTACCTGACCGGGCTGGCCGACGCGCAGACCTGGGGCTCGGTCCGCCCATTCGCGATCCCCAGTGGCGCCGCTTTTCGGTCTGGTCCGCCATACGGCACGGAGGATCCGTCGGTCGCGGTCCGGAGGCTCCGTTATGCGGCCGATTTCAACGAGGTCAAGGCCCTGGGCGGCGCCACCTCGCATCGGACCCAGGAACAGACCGATATCGCCCTGTTCTGGATGGAGAATTCCCCTCGGGGCTGGAACCGGGTTGCCCAAATCCTCGGAGCCCGACGCCGGCTCGACGGCTGGCAGTTGGGCCGCCTCTTCGCGTTGCTGCACTTCGCCGAGGCCGATGCCTACATCACGTCGCTCGAGTCGAAGTACCACTACAAGTTCTGGCGACCGATCACGGCGATTCGGTTCGCTGACCAAGACAACAACCCGAGGACCGCTGCCGATCCGGCGTGGGATGTGCTCACGTCGACCTTCGGCGTCCCGACGCCCCCGGTACCCGAGTTCCCCTCGGCCCACGCCACGGCGGGAGGCGCGGCCGCGGCGATCCTCGAAGCCACGTTCGGCAGGGTCGAGTTCTCGATGTCGAGTACGACGCTG
>JAEUJH010000144.1 GCA_016794825.1 Gemmatimonadota bacterium | reverse complement strand
CCCGATGCGTACGGCCGGGGCAGGACCCCGGCCCGCTGCCCTCTACCTGGAGAACCGCCCGATGCGTTCGTGGTTGAACCGAGCCATTCCCATCCTGGCGATCGCCCTGCTCCCGCAGGCCGCCCCGGCGCAGACCTTCCCGACCGACGACCCCGTCATCCGCCGGATCTGGGAGGAGGGGATGACCGGCCGGTCCCAGGTGGCCCGCCTGTCCCAGGTGCTGCTCGACTCGATCGGACCCCGGCTGTCCGGGTCGCCCGGCTTTGCCGCCGCCACCGACTGGCTGATGGGACGCTACGCCGCGTGGGGCGTCCCCGCCCGGAAGGAGAAATACGGGACCTGGCGCGCCTGGCGGCGGGGCCACACCCATCTCGACCTGATCGCCCCGCGGCAACGGACCCTGGAGGGGATGATCCTGGCCTGGAGCCCGGGCACCGCCCGCCCGGTCGAGGGCGACGTCATTCTCGCCCCCGACCTGGCCGACTCTGCCGCGTTCCGGGCGTGGCTGCCTAACGCCAAGGGCCGGTTCGTGCTCTGGTCGCCGGCGGAAATCACCTGCCGGCCGGACGAGAACTGGGAACGCCTGGCCCGGCCCGCCTCGGTGGCCCGGATGAAGGCCGAACGCGACTCGCTCCGCCGCGAGTGGCAGCGCCGGATCCAGCGCCTCGGCCGCGGCGCCATCGCCGCCCTCGACGAGGCCGGCACCGCCGGTCTGATCACCTCGCTCTGGTCGGCCGGATGGGGCGTCAACAAGGTCTTCGATGCCCCGACCCGGAAGATCCCCGCCCTCGACGTGAGCTGCGAGGACTACGGACTGCTCCACCGCCTGGCCAGCAACAACCAGGGCCCCCGGCTCCGGCTCGACGCCCGCTCCGAAGACCTCGGTGAATCCCCGATGTTCAACGTGGTGGCCGAACTCAAGGGCACCGAAAAGCCCGACGAGTACGTCCTCCTCGGCGCCCACCTCGATTCCTGGGACGGCGCCTCCGGGGCCACCGACAACGGCACCGGCACCATCATGATGCTGGAGGCCATGCGGCTCCTCAAAGCCGCCTATCCCAACCCCAAGCGGACCATCCTGGTCGGACACTGGGGCGCCGAGGAACAGGGCCTGATCGGTTCCCGCGCCTTTGCCGAGGATCATCCCGAGGTCGTCACCGGCCTCCAAACGGCCTTCAACCAGGACAACGGCACCTGGCGGATCGAGTACATCCGGATGATGGGCCTGACCGGCGCCGGGGCCCATTTCGGCCGGTGGCTGTCCCGGCTCCCCGCGGAAATGGAGAGCCTGATCGACCTCGACCTCCCCGGCGAACCCGAACGCGGCGGCAGCGACCACATGTCGTTCCTCTGCGCCGGCGCCCCCTCGTTCCGGCTCCAGTCGCACTACCCCGACTACCGCCAGTACACCTGGCACACCAACCGCGACACCTGGGACAAGGTCATCCTCGACGACCTGCGCAACAACGCGTCCCTGGCGGCCATGCTGGCCTACCTCGCGGCCGAAGACCCCGAACGAGTCCCGCGCGACCGCCGAGTGCTCCCGACGGGCCCCGGGGGCCAGCCGTCTGCCTGGCCCACCTGCCACGTGGCCCGGCGGACCGCGCCCGACCGCTGACCCGGGCCCGGCCCCGCGCCGGGTCGCGATCCGCATCGTCAGGGCGGCGTTCACTTGACGCCGCCCGGTTGGCGGAGTCTTTTCGAGGGATGTCACCGCGGAGTTGAATGGATGTCGGGTCGTTTCTGGGTTCTGCCCCTTCTCGCGTTGCTCACCGCCGGTCCGGTGGCGGCGCAGATCGGCCCGGCCGTGCGGCCCTTCGTCATCGAGGACGCCCCCACCGTCGCCCTCCGTCATGTCCGAGTCATCGATGGCACCGGCGCGCCGGTGCGCGAGAACCAGACGGTCGTCATCGCCAACGGCCGGATCGCCGCCGTCGGCCCGGACGCGATCGTCACGATTCCCTCGGGCGCCAAGGTCCACGACCTGACCGGCGCCACGCTCATTCCCGGACTGGTCGACCTCCACGGCCATCAGTACTTCTATTCGTCCGCCGGGCTGACCCAGATGGCCGTCTCGGCGCCCCGGCTCTATCTCGGACTCGGCGTCACCACCATCCGGACCGCCGGCGGCCAGCTGCCGTACGACGAACTCAACACCAAGCGCGACATCGATCGCGGCCTCGCCGCCGGGCCGCGGATGCACATCAGCGGTCCCTACCTCGACGGAGCCCGCTCCGGTCCCGGTCACAATCGGCGGCTCGAGTCGCCCGAGGAGGCGCGCCGGGTCGTCGCCTACTGGGCCGGCGAGGGAGCCACCTGGCTCAAGTTCCAGGGCAACGTGTCCCGCGAAATCCTCGGCGCGGCCATCGAGGAGGCCCATCGCCATCGGATGGGCGTCACCGGTCACCTCTGCTCCGTCAGCTTCCGCGAAGCGGCCGCCCTCGGCATCGACAATCTCGAGCACGGCTTCATCACCAACAGCGACTACCTCCCCAACCGGGCCCCGGATCGCTGCTCGCCCGACAACATGCGGTACCAGGTCCAGGTCGACGTCGACGGCCCCGCGGTCGACTCCACCATTCGCGAACTCCTGGCCCGCAACGTCACCCTCACGTCCACGCTGTCGGTCTACGAACTGTTCGTCCCGGGCCGAGCCAAGGTTCCCGAGGCCGCCCTCGACGCCATGGCGCCGGCCGCCCGGGCCGCCGCCCTCGCCGATCTCGAGGAAACCAATTCCGGCAAGGCGTTTGCCGTGCCGCCCGCCCTCTTCGAGAAGATGAAGCGGTTCGACCGGAAGTGGGCCGAGGCGGGAGGACTCCTCGCGGCGGGCGTCGACCCGTGGGGCAACGGCAGCCTCCCCGGCTACGGCGACCACCGCAACTTCGAACTCCTCGTCGAGGCCGGGTTCTCGCCGGTCGAGGCGGTGCGAGTCGTGTCGGCCAACGGCGCCCGGGTCCTGCGGCAGCTCGACGACTACGGCACCATTACCGTCGGCAAGCGGGCCGATCTGGTTGTGCTCGACGGGAATCCGGCCGCCGTCCCAAGCGACATTCGGAAGGTGCGCTGGGTCTTCAAGGACGGCATCGGCTACGACAGCGCCAAGCTGGTCGCGTCGGTCAAGGGGATGGTGGGAATCCAATGAAATCGCTGCTGGTCGGGACCTTGCTCGGCGTGGCCGCCGCGCCCCTCGCGGCCCAACGGCCAGCCCAACCCCCCGCGCCGCCGGTGTCCCGGCAAGCGATGCTCGTCGCCGAGGACAACCGGGTCGTCACCGACGCCGCGCTGGCGCCGCTGACCGCCGCGCTCGCCAGTCGCGACCCCGTCCTCGCCGCCCGGGCCATCCAGGCCTTCGGCCGGCTCGAGAACGCCAAGGTCATTCCCCGCCTGCTCCCGTTCCTGGCCGATTCCCGGCCCACGGTCCGGGCGGCCACCGCGTTTGCCCTGGGCCAGATCGGTCAGGACACGGCCGCCGTGCCGGCCGTCGCCCCGCTCCTCGTCGACCGCCTCTCCGAGGAGCCCGACCCCGCCGTTCTGGGCGCCTTGGCCCGGGCGGTGGCCCGACTCCCCTATCGCAACGTCGATCGGGCCACTGGGGCCCGCACAGCCCTGCTGGCGGTCGCCGCCCGGACGCTGCCGGCCGAGCACACGGTGGAGGTTGCCCGGGCGCTCGAGAGCTTTGCCCGGCTCAACGGCCGCCTTGCCGGCCCCTCGCCCGAGCTGGTCAAGCAGCTGCGGGCCTTCGCGGTCTACGCCGCGCCCGACGCCGAGGCGGCCGGCAAGGTCCGCCGCGCCGCCACCGCCGCCCTGATCCGGATTGCCGAGCCCGACGATGCGCTCCTCGTTCGGATGGCCGGCGACCCGGCCGACGAGGTCCGCCGCCTGGCCGTCGTCTGGGCGGGCGACTCCGTCGACATCGAAACCCGGCGCGAGTATCTGGCCGGCGCCCTGATCGACCGGAGCGCCGCCGTCCGGCTCGAGGCGGTTCGGGTCTGGGCCCGCCGGTTCCAGGCCTCCGACTGCCAGCCGCTCATCCGGGCCCTCCGCGACCGGGCCGTCGCCGTCGCCCTCGAGGCAATCGACCACTTCGCGCCGGACTGCCCCAATGCCGTCGCCGTCGGCGAGACGCTCTGGCAGCTCGTCGATTCCTTGGTCGGCGCGCAGCGCAACGACTTCACCGGCATTGCCGCGTGGCACCGGGGCGCGCACGCGCTCCTGGCCATGGCCCGCCTCGATCCTCCCCGCGCCAAGGCTGTGCTGAGCCGCGCCGGCGCCTCGGCCACGTGGCAGGTCCGGATGTACGCGGCGCGCGCGGCCGCGGTCGTCGGCGATCCGGAGCGGCTCATCACCCTGTCCGACGATCCGAACGACAACGTCAGGGAAGCGGCCGTCCGCGGCCTGATCAAGGTTCGCGGCCACGGCGCCGATTCGGTCTACCGCGCGGCCCTTGCCCGGCCCGACTACCAGCTCGTCATCGCCGCCGCCGAGGCGTTGGCCGGCACGCCGGAGCGGAGCCGCGCCGCCGCGGCGCTCCAGACCGCGCTGGCCCGGATTTCGGCCGAGCGGAAGGAAACGTCGCGCGATCCGCGCCTCGCCATCCTCGACCGCCTGGCCGAGATCGGGGGCATCGACGATACCCTCGGCCTCGAGCCGCTCCTCGCCGATTTCGATCCCGTCGTCGCCCATCGGGCGGCGGGTCTGCTCTCGACCCTGAGTGGCCGAACCCGGACCGCGACGCCCCGGCCCTTGCCCGCGCCGGTCCTCGATCAGGAAGCCATCGATCGGCTCCGCGGCACCCGGCTCCGGGTCACGATGTCGCCCACGGCGGGCGGTGGGCGCTTCGACATCATCCTCTACCCCGACCTCGCGCCAGCCACCGTGGCGCGGCTCGTCACCCGGGCGGAGCAGGGGTACTACGACGGGCTCACCTTCCACCGGGTGGTCCCCAACTTCGTCATCCAGGGCGGCAGCCCGCGCGCCAACGAGTACGCCGGCGACTCCCGCTACCTGCGCGACGAGATCAGTGCGCTCTCGCACGAACGGGGCACCGTCGGCATGTCCACCCGTGGTCGCGACACCGGCGATGCCCAGCTCTTCGTCAATCTGATCGACAACCTCCGCCTGGACTTCAACTACACCGTCTGGGGCCGGGTCGTGGCGGGTCTCGACGTCGTGGACTCGATCCTGGAGGGCGACGTCATCGACCGGATCGACCTTGTTGACGCCGGGGCGACGGGGAGCCAACCTTAGGACCCTGCGGGCCGGCTTGGCATGGACGGCCGAGCCCGGACCCAAGGATCGACTCGAGGAGGGGACCAATGGCAAAGTGGCTGACAATGAGTCTGGCGGCGCTGACCCTGCTGGCGATCGGCACCACCACGGGCGAGGCCCAGGACAAGGAAAAGAAGGTCAAACGCGACCGGACCATGATCCTGCCCGACGAGATCGCGGAAAAGCCCGATCTCACCAACGCGTATGAAGCCATCCAGCGGCTCCGGCCGCAGTGGCTCAAGTCGCAGCGGTCCCGGCTCGGATCGGGCTCCGGCGCCAATGCCTCCGAGGGGTATCGGCCGGATTCGCCCGGTGCCGCGACGCGGAGCGGCGAGACCCAGAGTGCCGAAACCGGCCGGGTCGCGCCGCCTTCGGTGGGTGGTGGGGGTGGAGGAACCACGGCGGTGTTCTACCTCGACGAGGTCAAGCAGCCCGAACTCGAGGATCTCCGCAACATCCGGGTGGCCGAGATCGTCGAGATCAAGTACATGAACGGGACCGAAGCCACCGGTCGCTACGGCGAAGGCCACGCCGCCGGCGCCATCATGGTCAAGACCAATCGCCTCGGCCGCTGACCGCGATCGAGTCGATTCCTGAAAACGAGCGGGGCGGGACGCCGATCGGCGTCCCGCCCCGTTCCCGTTGGACCCCCCGGCTCGGCTACTTCCGCGCCAGCGTGAACGACCCGCCGCCGACGTAGCTGCCGCCCTGCGTCGCTTCGAGCGTGCCCGCCAACTGGGCGCCGTCGGCACTCAACTGCGCCTTGAAGGTCACCTCGTACTCGCCGATCGACTGCTTCCAGCTGACCTTGTCGCCATCGAAGGTCAGGTCCCGAACCTCCCCGGCCGGCGGGACGTCGCCGGTCATGGAGTTGACCAGCTTCCACTCGGCGGCCTTGGTCAGGTTCACCGTCATGGTGCCCGACGGACCGTCCGTCGTGTAGTTGCCTTCCCAGTTCCCGGCCAGCTTGGCGTTGGCCGCGGCGGGGGCCCCGCCGGCGGCCTGGGCATGGACGGCCGGCGCGGCGGCGGCGCCCAGGATGGCGATCGCGGCGGCGGCGATGATGGTGCGCATTCAGTTTCCTTTCGAAACAGGGTTACAGAGATGGGATACGGGTTTCCGGCTGCGCCGGTTTCGGTTCCTCGGCCCCGGCTAGACCCGCCGAAGCTGGACCCCGAGCACTTCATGAAAGGGGCCCTTGGACAGGATCAGGTGGGCCCGCTCCTTGGTGGGGGCGATGTTTTCCCGAAGGTTCCGGCCGTTGATTTCGTCCCAGACCCGGTTCGCGAAGGCGATGGCCTCGGCCTCGTCCATCTCGGCGTAGCGCCGGAAGAACGATTTCGGGTCGCGGAAGGCGGTTTCCCGGAGCCGGCGGAACCGGTTCAGGAACCAGCGTCGGATGTGCTCTTCTTCGGCGTCGACGTAGATCGAGAAGTCAAAGAAGTCGGAGACGAACGGCCGGTCGCCGTCGTCGGTCCGGCCATCGGCCCCCTGGAGGACGTTGAGCCCTTCCAGGATCAGCACGTCCGGGCGGTCGACGACCTGATGCTCGCCCGGCACGATGTCGTAGACCAGGTGCGAGTACACCGGCGCGGCCACGTTGGCGACACCCGATTTCACGTCGGCGACGAACTGGACCAGCCGCCGGACGTCGTAGCTCTCCGGGAAACCCTTCCGCTGCATCAGGCCCCGGTGCTCGAGGACCGCGTTGGGGTAGAGGAAGCCGTCGGTCGTGATCAGGTCGACCTTCGGGTGGTCCGGCCATCGGGCCAGGAGGGCCCGCATGACCCGGGCGGTGACGCTCTTCCCGACCGCCACGCTGCCGGCAATGCCGATGACGTACGGCTTGACGCCCACCGTGCGGCCCAGGAAGATGTCCGACACCCGGGCCAGTTCCCGCGACGCCCCGACGTGCAGGTTGAGCAGCCGCGACAGCGGGAGGTACACCTCCTCGACCTCGTGGATCGAAAGCTGCTCGTTCAGTCCGCGGAGTTCGGTCAGGTCCGCTTCGGTCAAGGTGAGCGGCGTGTTGAACCGCAGCGCCGCCCATTCGTCCCGGTCGAAACTGGTGTAGGTCGAAAAGGGCACGAGGGTCGCGGGTAAGGGGCTCGGACCACCAGAGGCATGAGAAGCTAACTCCGTCCCCCGCCCGCGGAAAACGACACCTGTTGGGTAACGCCGGGGCGGCCCGGGCCACCGACCGTCCCGCGACCTGTTACCTTCCAGGCTCCCTCCCGCCGTCCCCCCGCCGCCGCAGAGGAGTCGCAGCCATTTGCCGAAGCGAAACTATCAGTTCGAAAAGCGCCAGAAGGACCTGGCCAAGAAAGCCAAGCGCGAAGAAAAGCGGCTCAAGCGCCTCGACCGCGCCAACCGGCCGGATGGTGACGACGGCGAACCCGGCGCTCCCGATCCCGGCCCGACCGATCCGATCCAGCCAATCTGACGAAGTTCGTTGTCCGCCGGTCGGGCCGCGGTGGCCCCGGCCGACCCTGTAGGAGATGGAGGAACGATGAGCAGCTACAAGACCGCGCAACGCCGAGTCCGCTACCGGGGGCGCGACTTCCATTTCGTTTCGTACGAGGGCCGCAACGCCGACCCCGCCCGGGCCCAGGAGGCCATCCCGCCGACCTGGTTCCTGATGAGTGGCGGCAAACGGTGGGTGGTGGGTCCGCAGCAGCCCGATCAGACCCCCGCCGACCTCGATCAGCAGCTGGCTCGCTGGCTCGACGAGAACATCTTCGGATCGAAGGGCCGCGGCACGCTCACCGAGGTCGTCGCGCCCGAGGCCATTGCCCCCGACCACACGACCCGGGCCAGTTGATCGTCGGGCGGACGCCTAGTCGTCCGTCTCGAACGCGAACGTGACCACCGTCCCCCTCCAGTAGGGGGCCGGTCCGTCCGGGAGTAGCCACTCGACCTCGCCGCGGATCGGGACTCTCATCCCATCTCGAACCTGGTAATCCGAGAACCGCCCCTGCCACGGCGTCGGCACGCCGCGACCCGCGACGTCGCGCATTCGGGCTGGTGAGTAGATCCGCTCGACCAATCCGTCCGGACCGAAGTGAAAGTCGAGTTCGACCCGGGTGCCTCCCACCGCGAGCGCCGCTCGCGCCGTCGTGGAGTCGACGGCGGTCCATTCGACGCCCTCGGTCGGCAGCAGCGCCGTCGGGAACCACACCGCCTCCGCCAGATACCGCATCAACGCGCCCGCCGCGATGTCCGGCGTGCCCTCCGTCGCCACCACGGTAAAGACCCCGAACACGCTGGCCCGCATCGATCCGAGCCCGTCCGCGAAGGCGTCGCGGACCTGCGCCGTGACGCCCGGCGCCATG
>JAEUJH010000142.1 GCA_016794825.1 Gemmatimonadota bacterium | reverse complement strand
CGGCTACACGGTCCTGTCCCAGATCCGGTCGCGCGAGGTTACCCGGAACCTTCCGGTCATCGTGTTGACCGCCAAGGGCGACGAGGACAACGAGGTCCGCGTGCTCGAACTCGGCGCCGACGACTTCCTGACCAAGCCGTTCCGCGCCCGGGCTCTGGCCGCCCGGCTCCAGACGGCGCTTTCCCGCAACAAGTCCAGCTGACCGACATCGCGGTCCGTTTCGTCGACGTCTATCCGGTCAGGGTGGTGGCTGGAGGGCTCGAAGCGCTGGTGCTCCGCCGGGGGCCGGCGGTTCGCTGTTCCGGGGCGTGGGAAACCGTTCACGGGCATATCGAGCCGGGCGAGGCGCCCGTTGCCGCGGCCCTCCGGGAGCTGGCGGAGGAAACCGGCCTCACCCCGATCCGACTTTACAACCTGAGCCGGGTGGAATCGTTCTACCTGCACCGGCTCGATCAGGTGGCGCTGATTCCCTGTTTTGCGGCCGTCGTCGACCCCACGGCCGCCACTCGTCTCTCGGCCGAGCACGACGACGCCCGGTGGCTTCCGATCGACCGGGCCGCCACCGAGGTGGCCTGGCCCCGGGAACGGCGGGCCCTGGCCGACGTCGCGATCCTGCTTGCCGGGGGCGAAGCGGGGCCGCTCGACGATGTTCTCCGGGTCGACCTGCCGGGCTAGTACTCGGTGGCGTAGGTCAGGAACTTGAACCGGCCGCCTCGCTCGATGATCGAGCCGAACAGCCGCCGTTCCACCGTCGCGCCGTCCCGGCGGACCACCACCCGACAATCCTTCCAGAGCCGCGTCCGACCGTCGACCGGGGTCGGCGCCGGGCACTTCACGCCGACCAGGGGCAGCGGCCGGCCGCCGTCGCGGGCCAGCAGTCGGCCCAGCCCGCGCTCGGACGTTGCCGTCATCCGGAACCAGGCCAGTCCCGGCTTCTGACGGTACGGGGCGCGGGCGTACTCACTCGCGGGAAAGAACAGGTAGGCGAACTCCGCCTTGGAAATCAGGAGGCGGGACAGGGTGGCCTGATCGCGGCGTTCGACCGCGCCGACGAACCGGCGGATCAAGGCGTCGCGGGACGGGGCTCCGTCCAGACGGGTGGGTGGGGGACCGTCGACCGTGGCCCGGAAGCGGGCGAGTTCGACGGCCGGGGGGAACATGCTGTCGACGACCTGAGCCGGCGCCCCGAAGGGCGGCCGGCTCGGGCCGACGAGACCGAAAATCAAAGCCGTGAGGAACGTGACGGTCATGGCCCGTCCGTCAGTTCTCCGCGTAGTTGGTCCAGCCCTGCCACCACTTGGGGCCGTTCGGATCGGCCGCGCCGCGATAGGCCGTCCCGGTCACCACGGTGCCGGCCTTGGTGGCCAGCGCGCCGGTAAAGGTCGCGAGGCCGCCGGTCCGGGCCGCCGAGGCGGCGCTCGGGGTCCAGTCGAACGAGGCGGGGCCGGTCGGGGCGGTCGGGAAGGTGGTGAACACGCTCGCGGTGGTCGCCGCGTTGGCGTCGATGGCGTTGGCGGTCGCGTCGACCGTGCCCTGGATCGTGGCGCCGGTCTGGGGCTGGAAGGTGACCGCGTTCTCGGTGAGCAGCAGGTTGTTCACGAGCAGCTGGCCGCCGGTGATCCGATCGAGGGTCGGCTGGTCCCGAAGACTGAGGGCCGCGCGTCCCCACCGGGCGATGTGGCCGTTGACGTAGAAGCCGCCGGTCCCCCGCCGGAGCATCGCGCCGACGAGGCCGGAGCCCTGGGTGTTGACGCCCGCGGGCGGCCCGACCAGCGTGAAATTGGCGATCAGCGGGACGTTGTACGGCTGGGAGTTCTGCCCGGCCGTGCAGTTGGCGCCGCTGCAGCCGTCGTTCTCGATCCCCTGCGGATCCTGCGAAACGTTGCCGGCCGCCGGGCGGGGCACGACCTGGATCTGCTGGTAGGCGATGGCGAACTGGATCCGGCCGACGTAGCCCTCCGAGATGTCGAAGTGATCGTCGCCCGCGTTGTACGAGACCAGGTGCTTGGCGTCGACCGCGCCCCCGAACCACTCGAACGAGTCGTCGAGGCCGTTCAGCGCCTGGAGGTAGTCCAGCGTGGTGCCGCTGCCGACCGCCGCGAAGGTAAAGCTGTTGAGTTCGGCGTCGGGCGCCGTCGCGTAGCCGGCGAACTCGACCCGGACGTACTGGAGGCTGCCGCTCGCGTCGGCGTTGTTGGTGCCGCCGGCGTAGTCGATGGCGGGATTGGTGGTGGTGTTGGTGCCGGTGCCCTCGAGGATGACGGGCGCCGTGCGGTTGATGATCCCGTTGCCGACCAGGATGAGCCCGCCCCAGTCGCCCGCCTTGCGCTGGCCGACCGGCTGCGACGACGTGAACACGATCGGCTTCGCGGCCGTCCCGTTGGCCACCAGCCGCGCGCCGCGGAGCACGAACAGCGACGAGCCGACGGTGTTGAAGTCGCCCTCGATGATGGTGCCCGGCTCGATGGTGAGCGTGGCGCCGTTGGCGACGTGGATGAACCCGGTGAGCCGGTACTTCTTGTCGGCGGTCCAGGTGGTGCTGGTCGTGATGTCGGCGTTGATGACGGTGAGGGCCCGGTCGGGCGTCGTCACCGTCGCCTCGGCGCTGGCGGAGGACTGCTTGCCGCCGGACACCGTCGTGACCCGGTACCGATAGGTCGTCTGCGGGCTCAGGCCGGTGTCGTCGAACGGGGGCGCGGTCGGCGTGCCCACCTGCGCGAACGTGCCGCCGGTCGCGCCCTCGGCGCGCTCGACCAGGTAACCCGTCGCGCCGCTGACGGGAGAGAACGTCACCCGAGCCGCGACGGCCGAGGTGGCGTTCACGGTGACGCCGCTCGGCGGATTCGGCGTGTCGTTGCCGCCCGGCTCCTCATCGCCACACGCCACCATCGCCAGCGCCGTACCGGCCAGCAGCAGCCATCGAGAACCCTTGGAAATCGCCATCGAACCAATCCTCGCAGAAGGAAATGAAACGGACGCTTGAACGAATACCGCGCGGTCATCCTCGTTCGGTGTCGAGCGTGTCACGCGGCCGTCACGTTGTCGGACCTGCATTTAGGGCTGCCACGAGAGCCCGACCGACAGCACCCGTCCGGTCCGGTAGTACTCGCGAGTGACCGTGCCCTGTTCGATCTCGAACGCGGCGTCGAACAGGTTCTTGACGTCGAACTTTCCGCGGAGACCGGCGAGCACCGGGAATCGGACCGCGAGGTCGACCAGGTGGCGGGGCTTTTCGTACACGTCGGGAAGCGGGGCCTCCGCCGCGTTGACGATCCGCCGCCCGACCACGTTGTAGAGGGCGGTGGCGGAGAACGCGCCGGAACCGGACGTGTAGGTGAGGCCCGTGTTGATGACGTAGGGCGCCTGGCCCACCATCGCGCGCTCGTCGTTGAGGCGACTCGAGAGGCCGTCGCCGATCCGGATCCGGCTCCGCATCACCGTGCCGTTGAAGTGCCCGGAGAAGTTGACCAGCCGGGCGCTCAGGAACCGGAGGTTCTTCCGGGCCTCGACTTCGACCCCGTAGTTGGCCCCGGATTCGGCGTTGAGGAAGCTCACGATCCGGGTCCCGGAGGTGGCCAGGTAGACTCGCTCGATCGGGTCGCTGAACCGCTTGGCGAAAACGCCGACGCTGATGACCTCGGCCGGGTTCGGGTACCACTCCCACCGGGCGTCGAAGTTCCGGATCAGGGCGCGCTTCAGGTCGGCGTTGCCGAGGATGTTCTCGCCGCCGATCACCTCGCGGTACTGGACCGGCGAGAGCTCCCGGTACTCGGGTCGCGACAGAGTCTGCGTCGCCGCCAGCCGGAGCGTCTGGGTCTCGGTCATCCGGAAGTTGAGCGCCAGCGAGGGCAGCACGTCGGTGTACCGGGGGCGGGTCGACACCGGGGCGCCGACGGTGGGCTCGGTGGTGACGTCGACCTCCGACCGTTCGACCCGCGCGCCACCGAGCAACTCGAGTCGCGACGAGAGGAAGTACTGCACCATGAGGTACCCGGCGACCTGCCGGTCCTGGGCGGTGTAGGTGCCTCCAGCCGACAGCGGCGTGACCCGGAAGTAGCTCTGGCCGGGTCCGGAGAACCGCCCGTCGAAGATCGCCTCAGGGGCCAGTTCGCGGGCCGCGTCGGGAAGCGTGGCGGCAATGCTGTAGGATCGATTGTCGGCGTCGCGGTCGGCGCGGCGGTACAGGCCGCCGACCCGGATCTGATGCGGCCGACCGGGCCGCCCGAGCATCACGGAGTAGTTGGCCGCCGTTTCGGTCGCGGTTTCGTCGAGGTCGGCAAAGGTCCGCACCGCGCCCTCGTTCGAGGCGCTGAACCAGGCTGGCGGGCGGGGATTCCCCTGGGGGTCGACGTCGAGGGAATAGACGATCTCCGACCGGTCCGGTTCGTGGCGGCCGACCGCGGATCGCGAGGCGCTCCAATCGATCAGGTGCCGGGTTCCGAGCCGGTGCTCACCCTGGACCTGGGCCGAGAGCACGGTCCGCTCGACGTACCGGAGTCGATCGATCTGGAACCGGCCGCCCAGGTTCTCGCTCTCGCCGACTTCCCGGCGCGCGTCGTTGTCCGCGGTCCGGTTGTACGACGTATTGACCGAGATCCGGGTGCCCGATCCGATGTTGGTGCTGAGATTGACCAATCCACCCAGCAGCACGGAGGCCCGGCCGGTCGAGCCTTCGAACCGGTCGATTTCGGCCACCGATCCGGGTGCGGCCAAGGGCAGGGCGTACGCCCGGCGCTGCGAGGCCTGGATCTCCTGTCCGTAGGAATAGGTGCCGGAGAACAAGTATCCGAACCCCTGGCCGGCAATCCGGTCGCTTCCCCCGACCGAAACGCTGAGCGAGCTGTTGGGGAGGCCCGAGCGGCTCGGCGCGCTCCAGGCGTTCCGGAACGAGCCGACCATCGCGTTCACTTCCGCCTGACTCGGGGCGGGCTCGAATCGGCCGGCGGCCCGGACCAACCCGGGGAGGCTCCGGTCACTGGCGCCGAGGGCCAGCCACTCGAGGCCTGCGTTCGGGGCCCGGAGGATGTCCTTGCTGGTGGCCCGGCTGTTGAAGCCGGTCGACGTCGAAATCGTGATCTGACGGTTGGCCGGGAACTCGCGGGTCCGGATGTTCACCTGGGCGCCACTGAAGTCGCCGGGCAGGTCGGGCGTGAAGGTCTTGGCGGTGGTGATCGACTGGAGCAGCCCGGAGGGGAACAGGTCGAGCGGCACGACCTTGCGTTCCGGTTCCGGACTCGGAATCCGGGCGCCGTTGAGCGAGGTGGTCGTGTACCGCTCGCCCAGGCCGCGGACGAAGACGAACTTGCCGTCCTGCACCGACACGCCGCTGACCCGCTGCACCGCGGCGGCGGCGTCGCCGTCCGGGCTGCGAGCGATCTCCTCGGCGGTGACCGCGTTGACCACGCCGACCGAGTTCTGCTGCTCGTTGAGCGCGTCGGCCACCGAGCCGCGCTCGGCTTCCGCGGTGACGTTGAGTTCCTCGAGCTGGATCGACTCGGCGTTGAGCGAAACGTCCTGGGTGACGGAACCATCGCTCGGGACCCGGACGCCGGTCACCAGCTTGGGGCCGTAGCCGATCATCCGGACCCGGAGGCCGACTTCGCCGGCGGGGACACCCTGGAAGGCAAACCGGCCGTCGACGCCGGTGGTGGTCCGGAACGCGGTCGGCGGCCCGACCAGTTCGACCACGGCGCCACCGATCGGCACGCCCTGCGCGGCGTCGACCACCCGACCGACGATCCGGCCGACGCCAGTCTGCGCCAGGGTCGACCCCGGGCCGACCAGCGACATCCCCGCGATCAAACCGAACCACCAGAGTCTCTTCGTCATCGTCAACGCTCGGCGTTTGAGGAGGCGGACTCGACCCATCCAGGACGTCGGTCGAAAGCCGCCGGCAAAGTCGCCGAGAGACGTTTCCGATCAGGTACGAAGACGCAACGATTGGGTCACGAACGATCCGAAACCGCGTGAACGGAACGCCGCCGTCACGAATCGGTCACGAACGAAGGAGCGGTGGGGTTACTTGGCGGTGACCCAGAGGTCGATGGCGAGGGCGACCAGGAAAACCGCGAACGAACGCTGGAGGTCGCGAGCGGGAAGCTGGAGGGCCAGGCGGGCCCCGACCAGCGCCCCGAAGAACAGGCCCAGGGCAATGAGTGTCGCGGCCCGGAGGTCCAGGAGGCCGTTCCGATAGTACTGCCAGGCGCCAAGCGCACCGACAGGCAGCAGCAGGGCAGCGAGCGACGTGCCAGTGGCCTGTTTGGGGGCCATCCGACCGAGGATAACCAGCGCCGGAACGATGACCACCCCGCCGCCGATTCCGAACAACCCCGACAGCACGCCGGCGATCAGGCCGATCACGATCAAGGCCATGGCGCGGCGCTCGCCGATCAGCCGGTCGGGTCGGGGTCGCGGCGGGCCACCCGCTCGGTCACGTAGGCGGTGGG
>JAEUJH010000944.1 GCA_016794825.1 Gemmatimonadota bacterium | reverse complement strand
CGGGCGGACAGGTCGGCGGTGGCCACGAGGTAGGCGGGCTGGTTCGGCCAGGCCTGGTGGGCCGCGGCCACGAGGTCCCGAGCCCGCGCCAGATTGCCGGCTCGTTCCGCCGCCGCCGCTTCGCGGTACCGAGCCCGGGCCACCGCCGCCAGGGAGTCGGCCTGGGCCGCGCCGACCGCGAGCGGCGCGGCGAGCAGACTCGCGAGGAGCAACGCCGAGGGCTTCATCGCGACGCCGTGATGGCGGCGTTGACCCGATAGGGCAGGCCGAGATCGGCGAGGGTGTCGATCGGCACCCACGTCGCCACGTCGATGACGGTGACGGTGTTGTCGGCCTTGTTGGCGACGAGCAGCAGTTCCGGGGCCGCCGGCGCCAGCCCGAGGAGCGAGGCCGCCAGGAAGAATCCGATCACGAACCGCCTCCAACTTGAATCCGGGCAATCCGCGCCGGGATCCGCGCGGGCGACGCGCCGTAGGCGAGCCAGACGTCGCCGTTCCGGGGATCGACGACCAGGTGGCGCGTGAGCGAGCCCTGACTCGGAAGCGGCACCATCGAGAAGGTCCGGGTCCGCGGATCGAACCGGAAGGCGGCGTCAGCGGCGCTGGTACCGATCCACACCGCGCCGGAGCGTCGATCGAACCGGGCGATGTATGGCGTGGCTCCCGCCACCGGCAGAGGATACTCCGCAAAGGCGCCGGCGGCCGGATCGAAGCGAACCAGCGTGTTGGCCGAGTACGCCGGAATCCAGAGGACCCCGCGATCGTCGATGTCGAACCGCCGCGGGCCGCTCGCCGAGGTCGGCAGGACGTGGGCGCGCGACCGTCCGGTGCGAGGATCGAACTCGACGATTCGGTTGCCCTGGAGTTCGGACACCCAGACCCGGCCGTCGGGACCGATCCGTTGCTCGTAGGGAATCGGCCCCCCGGGGATGGTGGCCATCGTCGGGTGCGGCGTGAGGTCGTGGATCGAGACCTTGCCGCTGACCGGGTCGATGACCCCGATCTGCTCCGGGTCGCGGGTAAAGTGGCCGTTGAACCAGACCTTGCCGTCTCCCCCGACGGCGATGCTGTGCGGGTACATCCCGATGTCGAAGAACCGCCAGTCCTTCCGGGTCGGATCGTAGCGGCCGACCTTGCCCGGCGCGCCGAGGAGAACCCACCAGGCGCCAGCGCGGTCGAGTTCGACGGCGCGGGGATTGGCCCGGGGCACCGGGATCTCGATCCGTTCGAACCGGGCCGACTCGGGATCGAGCCGGTACATCGCGTGGCTCATCATCCCCGTCACCACGACCCCGCCGGCGCTGTCGATCGCGAGGTCGTGGGGCAGGTCGGAGGCCACCGGGGTATCGAACTCGGTGACCGTGGCGGGGAGCACCGCCGGGGCGGGCGCCGGCGGCGCCGCCGGCCGCGCAACGCCCGCGGCGAGCCACTCCGGCACCGAGGGATCCTCGGCCCACGAGGAGATGACCGGGAAGTTCGACCGGGGCCCGGCGTACCCGAGCATTCGCGTCACCGCTTCGGTCCATCCGCTCGCCGGCCGGGGCGCGCCGTTCAGCAGCGCCCGGGAGTCGTCGAACTGATGGCAACCGGTGCAGTCGAGCACGAACTTGCGACGGGTTTCGGTGTCCGGGAGTCGGGCCAGCCAGGCGGCGCTCGACAGCCGCCGTCGAGGTTCGCTCGCGCGCACCAGGGTCAGCGCGGGCGAGCCCACGGCGGCCGCTTCGGCGGCCCAGCGGCCGTCCAGGGTCATGGCCACGCGCGTCGCCCCGGGACGATCGACCGGAATGGCGAATCGGCCCTGACGAGTGGTGACGGAGCGGGATATTCCGCGGGCCGAGTCGCGAACCACGACCAGCACGGGCTGGTCGCCCGCGTCGGCCGGCATGGTGACGCGGCCGGACACGATCGGCGGCGGGGTGAGTGGATCCCCCGCCGCCAGGGCGAGCATCAACGCGAGTATGGAGGGCATGACTCCCCTACGCCCGGCCAAACTCAGGGTTTCGGGCTTTTCTGCCGAGCCAGGGACCGGTAGTACTCCTCCACCATTTCACGATATTGCGGTGGGACCCGCGCCGAGGCGCCGGCCGCGGGTCGCTGGCCACCCTCGTCGCCGAACCGGCGCCAGAGCGAGAACTCGAGCGCCTTGAGGCCCTCGATCAGATCGTTCTCCAGCTGATCGAGCCCGCGGGGGTCGCCGAAGGTCCGCTGGGTGTCGAGCTGCCGGAAGCGGTCGAGCAGCCGATCGAGGTCCTCGGTGTCCTGCCCCAGCGTCCGGAGGTCGGCCCGGAGCGACTCGGCCGCCTGGCGCCGGGCCCGGAACTCCCGCGAGAACTGCCGGGCCCCGTCGTTGTCGAACCGGCCGCCCGGCTGGTCGGTGGCGCCTCCCGGCGGAAGGCCTCCGGGCTGACCGTTAGGCATCCGTCCACCCTCGCGCCCCTGACCCTCCGCCTGACCCCGCTCGCCCCGCTGCCCTTGGCCGGGTTGATCGGTGGCCGAGGGACGCTGACCCGGCTGGCCCTGGCCCGGCTGCTCCTGACCCGGGCGTCCTTGGCCGGGTTGGCCCTGACCTGGTTGTCCCTGGCCGGGTTGGCCCTGGCCAGGTTGGCCCTGACCCGGGTTGCCCTGGCCCGGCTGCTGGCCGGGGCGTTCGCCCGCGGCATTGCCGTCCGGTCGGGGCTGGTCGCCACCCTGACCGTCCCGACCCGACTCCGCCCGTCGCTGCGCGGCCCGGGCCCGTTCGTTGAGCGACTCGAGACCCCGAACCAGTTCGCGGGCCCGCTCGAGCGCCCGCTCCCGGGTGGCCTCGCCGGACTGCTCGATGGCTCCCGCGGCGTCGCGGAGCCGTTCGGCGGCCTCCTCGAGATTTTCGCCGATCCCCTGCTCGAAGTTTCGGACGTACTCGGGCGACCCCCGCTGGAGCAGCGACTTGGAAAAGGCCAGCTTGTCGCGCACCCGGTCGGCCCGGAGGCCCTCGGCCGCCTCGGCCAGCTTCCGGGCCGCGGCGGGCTGTTCCCGGGCCGCCTCGCGCGAGAGCCGCTCGGCGTCGGCCTCGAGTCGATCGACGTCCCGGGCGAGGGCGTCCTTGCGAGCGCCTAACGCCTGGAGCCGCTCGTTCCGCTGCCCGGGCTCGCTCGGCAGCGAGCCGGCCTGCTCGGCCGTTTCCCGCTGCCGGTCGCGCAGTTCCTCGGCCCGGGACTGGAGCTG
>JAEUJH010000059.1 GCA_016794825.1 Gemmatimonadota bacterium | reverse complement strand
GCGGACCTGATCGGCGGAGTCGCCTCCGAAACCACGGCGCTGCCATTCGTGGGCCGCCGCTCGCCGAGGTGGGAGCCGGAGCCGTTCCGGTGGGTCGGCGTCAACGCCGTCACCGGAGTTTTCCGCGGGGCCGACCGGGCGGAGGCCCGGACTGGGCGGCCGTCGCGGCGGGCCGCGTGGTTCTGGCGCGCCCTGGGTCATTGACCTTCAAACCGTCGAGGTTGGCATGGAGCAGACCTACCGGTATCGCCCCGCGCTCTTCTTTGGCCTGACCGCGCTGATCACCTGGGTTCCGTGGTACTTCGGGATCCGGTCCGGCGCGGTGGCCACGGAGTCGCTGCTTTCGGTGGCCGGCTTGCTCGGTCCGTTCGTGGTCAGCCTGGCGCTGACCTTCGGTTCCGGGAACCGGGCGCTCTGGCGGGACTTGCGGGACCGGTTGTTCGACTGGCGCCGGATCAGGCCGGCGGATCTTCTCCTGGCGGTCGTCATGCCGGTCGGGGTGCTGACGCTGTCCGTCGGCGTCTCGATGCTGCTGGGGGAGCCTGGGGGGCAGCTCCGTTTGTCGGCCGCGGACAACCTGGTGCCGATGATCGTCCTGGCGCTGATTCTGGCGCCGATCATCGAGGAGCTGGGGTGGCGCGGGTACGGCATGGACAGCCTTCGGGCTGGCTTGGGCGCCGTGCCGGCCAGTCTGGTGTTCGGGGTACTCTGGTCGCTGTGGCACGCGCCGCTGGTGCTGCTTCACGGCACCTACCAGCGCGAGTTGTACGAGATGGAGAATCCGCTCTTCCTGGCGAACTTCTTCGTCGGGGCGGTCCCGGTGGCGATCGTGGCCAACTGGTTCTACTACCGGAGCGGCCGGTCGATTCCCATGAGCATGGTGTTCCACTCGGCCCTGAATGGCGCCGCCGTGCTCCTGAGCGCGGGGCAGGTGGCCAAGACGATCGCAACGGTCTTCTACCTCGGGATCGCGATCGTGATGGTCAGGGATCGGGCGGTGTTCGGCGGGGGGCCCCGCAACTTCATCGGCGACCCCGGGACTGGCGAGGCTCGACCCGGGCGCGATATCCTCCCGTCATGACTCTCCGAACCCTGATCCCGTTCCTGGCGATTGCCTTCGGCCTCACCTGGGGCATCGCCGCGGCGCTGATCTTCTTCTCGGCGCCGCTCGAGGCGATTTTCGGCAAGCTCACCGGCACGAATCCGCTGTTCATCCTGGCGGTCTATTCGCCGGCCTTCGCCGCCGTGTTCCTGGTCTGGCGGCATCACGGGACCAAGGGGCTGGCCAGTTTCTTTTCCCGGCTGACGCTCTGGCGGATGCCGGCGGCCTGGTGGGTGTTCCTGATCGTCGGCATTCCCGCAATGTTCTACGTCGGGTCGGCCATCAAGGGCAATCTCTCGGATCCGTTCCCGTTCACCCCGTGGTACCGGGTGCTGCCGGCGGCCGCGGCTGCCCTGTTCATTGGCCCCATCGAGGAGTTCGGGTGGCGGGGCCTGGCCCTGCCGATCCTGCAGCGGAAGTTGGCGCCGTTCTGGGCCGGCCTCGTCCTCGGTCTCATCTGGGCGGTCTGGCACATCCCGGCGTTCCTCCTGAGCGGGAGTCCGCAGAGTTCCTGGTCGTTTCCGGCTTTCTTCGTGGCCGTGGTGGCGATGTCGGTGGTCATGACGCCGATGTTCAACGCGGCGCGGGGAAGTCTGCTGGTGGCCGCCCTCTTTCACTTCCAGGCCAATGGCCCAGCATGGCCGGACGCTCAGCCGTGGGACACGCCGGTGGCGGTGGTGGTGGCGGTGGTGGTGGTCTGGCTCAATCGTCGAACGATGTTCCGGCAGGGGGACGCGCCGACCGCCGTGGTGTGAGCGGCGGCGCTGCGCCCCCGACGGCCGCGGAAATCATCACCACCTGACGGGCCGCATCGAGCAGGCTCGGGATGTCGGCCCACTCGGCGGCGGTGCCTCGATCGCCGCCGCGCCCTCCGTGGAGCCCGATGGCGGGAGTCCCACCGCCAACGGCCACCCGCATGTTGCAGCAGCCCTGATCGGACACGGTCGGCTCATAGCCGTTCCGCCGGGCCCCCGCGATCGCCACCTGGGTCAGGAGCGAACTCCGCGCGCCGGGAATCTGGCCGCCGAGCGACTGGAACTCGGGGACCATGGCGAGGGAAATCCCGGTTTCCGCCCCGACCCGATCGAGGATGGTCCCAATTTCCCGGCCGATGTCCTCGACGATGCTTCGATCCGCGGAGCGAACGTCGAGAGAGAACCACCCGGTGGCCGGCTTGTGATTGAAGACCGAGCCGCTCTGGATGATGCCGATGTTGATGAACGTGTCCCGGTCGCGGTGGCGGACGGGGTGGGGTAGCGAGAAGACCCGATCCACGGCCCGGGCCAGGGCCTGGTTGACGTTGGGCAATGCCCCTTCGGCGGTGTGACCCGCGGGACCGCGGGCCTCGACCTTCCACCAGGAGACGGCGCCGCCGGCGCCGTCGTAGACCTCCCGACCATCGCCCATGACCTCGACGAAGGCAACGGCGCGATCCCGGAAGCGGGCGTAGAGGGCCTCCATGCCCCGGAGGCCGGTTTCTTCCTGGGCCACCGCCGCGAAGACGAGGTCATGCTCCGGCCGGATCCCCGCCACCACCAGCGCTTCGGCGGCGGCCAGCATGGCGGCCACCGTCGACTGCAGTTCGACGGCGGGGCCGACGAGACGGGTGCCTTGGCGGCGCGGGCGGGTGGTTTTCTGGAACGACTCGATGACCGGGAGGTCGTCGAGCATGGTGACGAAGATCAAGGCGCGGCCGGAGGTGCCCGGAATGGTGCCGGTGACGTTGGGGACGGAGTCGAGCACGACGTGCCGCAGCCCGGCCCGGCGCATCAGGTCGGCGACGGCGGCGGCGCGCCGGTGCTCCCGACCCGAGGGAGACGGGATGGAGGCCAGGCGGATCAGGTTGGCGACGGCGCGTGGTTCGGCGGCGGCGACGTGGCCAAGGGCCCGGGCGACCTCCGGCCGGGCGACGACGGGGCGGAGCGGGTCGTCCTGGGGCTCCTGGCCGCCCAGGCTCCGGGCGGACGACAGGAGCGCGGCGGCCCCGATCAGGGCACGGGCTAGGTTGGTCATTTCCGAAGGCTACCAGCCGCCCGCCCGCGGCGACAGCCCTTAATTGAACGTTCAATCAAGGCCCCGGGGCGCGGTGGGTGGGTTGGATGGGGTTGGGGCGACTCGCGCTTCGGCTGTCTGGCAACGACCGGCTCGGGCCGGTACATTCGGCCATGCAATTCATCATCTGGTCGCTCATTGCCCTTGCCGGTGCCGCTGGCTGGGGGGTGCTGGCGCTGCATCGCGGCGAAACCGTCAGCGCCGCCTGGCTCATCCTGGCGGCGGTCGGTACCTACCTGGTCGCCTACCGGTTCTATGCCCGGTTTCTCGGCGCCAAAGTCTTCGGCCTCGATCCCCGCCGGGCGACACCCGCCGAGCGGCTGAACAACGGCCGCGACTTCATCCCCACGGGGCGGTTCGTCCTGTTCGGTCACCACTTCGCGGCCATTGCCGGGGCCGGTCCGCTGATCGGGCCGGTGCTCGCGGCCCAGTTCGGCTACCTGCCCGGGGTCCTCTGGATCGTCTTCGGCGTGGTGCTCGGCGGCGCGGTCCAGGACTTCATCATCCTCTTCGGCTCGATGCGCCGCGACGGGCGGTCGCTCGGCCAGATGGCCAAGGAGGAGATCGGTCCGACCACCGGCGTGATCGCGATGGTGGCCATCCTGGCGATCATGGTGATCCTGCTCGCGGTGCTGGCGCTGGTGATCGTGAACGCCCTGCGCGACAGCCCCTGGGGTGTCTTCACGCTGCTCTGCACCATCCCGATCGCGCTGATGATGGGCTTCTGGACCAAGATGTGGCGGCCGGGGAAAGTCACCGAGGCCACCCTGGCCGGCCTGGCGCTCCTGATCGCGGCGTTGATCGGCGGCCGCTATGTCGCGGAATCGGCGACCCTGGCGCCCTACTTCCGCTACGGCGGGGTGGCGATCGCGTGGGGAATCATCGTCTACGGCTTCGCGGCCAGCGTCCTCCCGGTCTGGATGCTGCTCCTTCCCCGCGACTATCTCAGCACCTTCATGAAGGTGGGGACGGTCGTGCTCCTCGCGATCGGCATCCTCCTCGTCATGCCGCCGCTCAAGATGCCGGCGGTGACCGGCTTCATCGCGGGCACCGGCCCCGTGTTTGCCGGGAAGCTGTTCCCGTTCGCGTTCATCACGATCGCCTGCGGGGCCATATCCGGGTTCCACTCGCTGGTCGCGTCGGGCACCACGCCGAAGATGATCCGGTCCGAGGCGGACGCGCCGCTGATCGGCTACGGCGGGATGCTGATGGAGTCGTTCGTGGCGGTCATGGCCCTCTGCGCCGCCACCGCGCTCGATCCCGGCCTCTACTTCTCGATCAACGCGCCGCTCTCCGCCCTCGGTGGCAACGTCAACGCCGCCGTCGAGGCGATCCGGGAGTGGGGCTTTACCGTCACCCCCGAACAGATCGAGGGCATGGCCCGTTCGGTCGAGGAAGCCACCCTCCTCGGGCGGACCGGCGGCGCCACGTCGCTGGCCGTCGGGATGGCGCAGATCTTCAGCGGCGCCTTCGGGCCGGGCCTGATCGCGCTCTGGTACCACTTTGCCATCATGTTCGAGGCGATGTTCATCCTCACCACCCTCGACGCCGGCTCGCGGGTGGGCCGGTTCATGGTCCAGGAACTCGGCGCCCACGTCTGGAAGCCGATGGGTCGGACCTCGTGGTATCCCTCGATCATCATCTCGTCGGCGCTGGTGGTGGCGGCCTGGGGCTACTTCCTGATCCAGGGGGTCATGGACCCGCTCGGCGGCATCAACTCGCTCTGGCCGCTCTTCGGGATCAGCAACCAGCTGCTCGCGGCCGTGGCGCTGTCGGTCGGCACGACGATCCTGATCAAGAGCGGCAAGGCCCGCTACGCCTGGGTCACTCTCGGCCCGCTGGTCTGGCTGCTGGCCGTTACCCTCACGGCCGGCTTTCAGAAGATCTTCGCGGCGGATCCCCGGCTTGGCTTCCTGTCGCACGCCAACGCAACGGCGGCGCAGGTGGCGAGCGGCGCCATGGAGGCGTCCCGAGGGGCCCGGCTCATCTTCAACGACCGGCTCGACGCGGTGGTGGCCGGTCTGTTCATCGTCATTACCCTGGCCCTGGTCATTGCCTCGGCCCGGGAGTGGGTGGCGATCCTGAGCGGCCGCAAGGCGGCCACCTCTGGCGAAACGCCGTTCGTCCAGACCAGCTACGCCGTCACCCCCGAATGAACCGGCAACGCCGTCATCCTGAAATACGCCCTGTGCGATCGTGTCGAACCAGCCCTGCCCGTGAGGGAACCATGCTCCGATCCTCCCGCGTTGCGTTCGTCCTGCTGACCTCGGTCCTTGCTGCCGCCCCGGCGGTGGCCCAGACCGACCCGCTTCGGGGTCTCGACGCCTACATCGACAAGGCCCGGCAGGACTGGGGGGTCGCGGGTCTGGCCGTCGCCATCGTCAAGGGCGACTCGGTGATCTACGCCAAGGGGTTCGGCCTCCGCGACGCCAGCAAGCCCGAACGGGTGACCGAACGGACCCTGTTCGCGATCGGCTCCAACTCCAAGTCGTTCACGGTCGTGGCCCTCGGCATGCTGCAGGACGAGGGCAAGCTCAGTCTCGACGATCGGATGATGAAGCACCTCCCGGAGTTCGCGGTGTCCGATCCGTACATCACCCGGGAACTCACCCTCCGGGATCTCGTCACCCACCGGAGCGGCTACTTCCGGGGCGACGCGGTGTGGATGGGAAGCGGCTTCAGCCGGGATGAGATCCTCCGGCGGGCGCTCCAGCAGCCGGCCGCGACCAGCTTCCGGTCGACCTTCGGGTACAACAACATCATGTTCCTCGCGGCGGGTCAGATCGCGGGGAAGGTGGCCGGGACCTCCTGGGACGCCCTGGTCAAGCAGCGGATCTTCGCCCCGCTCGGGATGACGAGCAGCAACACCAGCACCAACGACCTTGCCGGGCAGTCCGATGTCGCCCGACCGCACGCGCTGGTCGATGGCAAGCCGGTTCCGATCTCCTACCGGAACATCGACAACGTCGGCCCCGCCGGCTCGATCAACTCCAACGTCGTCGACATGGCGCAGTACCTCCGGTTCCACCTCCGGGATGGCCGGTACCGCGGCACCCAGCTGCTCAGCAAGCGGTTCCAGGATCAGATGGAAACCGCCCAGTCGATCTCGAGCCCGGGGCGCGACACCCTGCTCCCCATGGTCCACTTCGATACCTACGGGCTCGGCCTCTGGCTCCGGGACTACTACGGCAAGCTGCTGGTGTCCCACGGCGGGGGAATCGACGGGATGCTGTCGCAGATGGCGTGGCTGCCGGAGGCCGACGTCGGCGTGGTCGTGCTGACCAACACCGACGGCCAGAACCTCCAGAACGCGCTGCCGTTCAAGATTCTCGATCGGTTCATCGGCGCGCCGGACCGGGACTGGAGCGCGCTCTACCTGACCCAGGCCCAGGGGCAGCGGCGTCGCGCCGACTCGGTCCGCGCCACGCTGGTGTCGCAACGGGTGGCCGGGACCCGGCCGTCGCTGCCGGCTGACCGTTACGTCGGGGTCTACGACAACCCCTTCTACGGTGAGCTCCGGATCGAGCGCGAGGGCGACGAACTGGTCCTCCGGCGGAGTCGGGAGCAATGGGGCAAGCTTTCGCACTGGCATCTCGACACCTACGGGGTCACCTGGAACGTCAACCGGACGCCCGAGATCAACACCTTTGCCGTGTTCCGGATCGATCCCAACGCCCGGGTGACGGCGCTCGAGATGCGGGGGCCGCCCTTCGCCACGCCGTACGCCGAGTCGGTCGTCTTCAGCCGGAAGCCGGAGGGTCGCTGAGCCTGGCGGGCCGCGGGTCGTCCGTCCCCTCCGGCGGACGACCCGGATTCGACCGGCAAACCGATTAGCTTTGGTCCGTACCCGATTGGATCCTTCGACGTCATGCTGATCGTCACCGCCGGACAGCGAACGGCCATGTGGTCGTCCCTGCTGCGGCAGCGGGTCATTGCCCGAATCAGAGAAGGGTATCCGCAGGACTTCCAGATTCTCGGCGCCGAGCAGGTCGGCCGGGTCGTCGATCTGGGCATTGCCCGCGCCGCCGAGCACGGGTTCGTCCAGGGCGACGAGGTCGAGAAGTACGTCGATCTGATGTTCCTGCTGGGAAGCCATTTCGACGAGGATCCGCTGCTGCCGTGGGCGGCCCACATCGTCACCGACCAGGGACTCGCGAGCCCCTGGATCCGGATCACGACCCTGGAGGTCACCGCGGCCAAGCAACTCCTCCTGACCGCGGGAGCGGAAGGGGAGCACTACCGAGCGGCTCTGGTTCGGGCGCGACTGCTGCCGTACGAGGACCTGATCCGCGTCCGCGCCGAGGATCCGGTGGCGGACCTCCAACGACTCCTGTACTCGCTCTATCCCGAACTGTACCGGACGCAGAGCCGGACCGGGCTCGCGGCCATGATGGCCAAGGCCACGGCGGCGGCCGAGCAGTTCGGCATGGCCGGTCGGGACGGTCGGACCGTGCTGGCCGCGCTGATGTTCCTGGTCGGGACCCACTTCGATCGCGATCCGCTCCACCCCTGGGCGACCGAGGCGCTGGCCCAACCGCTCGATCCGGCGGCCAAGGCTCGCGCGCTGCATACGGCGGCGATGGCCCGGCTCGATCAGTACCGTTTGGTCAACCGGACCGGAGGCGAGGGCCAATGAGGTGCATGAGCGGTCGGGTAGCCCGCAAGGCCCCCAAGACAGACTCGGCGCCCAAGAAGGACCAGGCGCCCAATCCACCGCCGAAGGTGGACGAGCCGCCGGTATTGGTCGAGGTGGCTCCGCCGCCCGATCCGGTGCCGATGCCGCCGCCCTACGTCCATGTGGTCAAGGGCGCCCAGCGCTCCACCGTGTACGGGCCCTGGCGCCCGAAGCAGCACAAGGACGAACTCCCTTGTCAGAAGGACAAGGTGGCCGTCAAGGAAGACCAGGCTCGCGACATCTACCTCGAGTTTCAGGCCAAGAACGGAGCGCCGCCGGACTATCGGCCCGGGCCGGTCGAGGACGAGACCAAGGCCCGCGACCTGGCCATCGCGGTGGTCCAGGAAGCCCGCCGCAGGGTCCCGAACGGGCCGTACAACAATCGCGGCGCCCTGCCGGACGAGATTCTCTCGCGGGCCCCGCATCCGCTGACCGAGGACGGTCGGGCGGACTTCATGACCTACGACGGTCTCGGCAAACTCGGCGAGGACGCGCCGGGCAAGTTCGAGCGCCTCTTCCGGATCGGCGATGACGCCATGCCGGAGATGCCGCCCGAGGAGCCGGTCCGGTTCATGGCCCTGATGGCGGCGACCACCGCCAAGCTCAAGGGCGGGGTCTGCGAAAAGTTCGCCTCGCTCGTCATGGGGATCCTCAGCGTCAGCGCCCCGCCGGGCACCGTGGCCTGCAAGGTGGGTTGGTCGGGCGATCACCATTTCGTGGTGCTCCGAGTCGGCGCGTCGCAATGGTGGGTGGCGGATCCGTGGCCCCACAACTCCTTCGTGCTGCCCTGGGACGACTGCTACTTCAAGCGGGAGGCGATCCAGCTCTACACGGCCATGAAGGTCGTGACGCCGGTCGAGCAGGCCTTCGGCGTGGTGTTCGACGCGGGGCAGGTGGAGCATTCCTATCAGGCCGCCGTGAGGAACCTGCGGTACACCAAGAATGACGGGGTCTTCACCAAGAACTGGACCCATCGCCACAACCTCCGGCGGCAGGATGACGGTGGACCGGTCCCGGAGACCGACCACGTGCAGGTCCCGTTGGACTACGACTTCCAGCAGCATGACAACGAGTCGACGGTCATCCTGGCGGCGGGTCCTTACGACTGGGGATGATCACCAACTCCGCTATCTTCCCACCATGACCACCATCCGCCAAGCCGATTTCATCCAGTCGATCGCCGACGCGCTCCAGCACATTTCGTACTACCACCCGCTCGACTACATCCACGCCCTGGCCGATGCCTACGAGCGGGAACAGAGTCCGGCGGCCAAGGACGCGATCGCGCAGATCCTCACCAATTCCCGAATGTGTGCCGAGGGGCATCGGCCGATCTGCCAGGACACCGGGATCGTGGTGGTGTTCCTCAAGGTCGGCATGAACGTGCGGTGGGACGCCACCCTCTCGGTCCAGGAAATGGTGGACGAAGGAGTCCGCCGGGCCTACCTCCTGCCGGAGAACGTGCTCCGCGCCTCGATCGTGGCCGATCCCGCCTTCGGTCGGAAGAACACCCGCGACAACACGCCGGCCGTGGTCCACACCGAAATCGTCCCGGGCGACCGGGTCGAGGTCAAGCTGGCCGCCAAGGGCGGGGGCTCCGAGAACAAGTCGAAGTTCGCGATGCTCAATCCGAGCGACTCGATCGTCGACTGGGTCCTCAAGACCGTCCCGCTGATGGGGGCCGGGTGGTGCCCCCCGGGTATGCTCGGGATCGGCATCGGTGGGTCCGCCGAGAAGGCGATGCTGATGGCCAAGGAGTCGTTGATGGAGCACATCGACATGGCCCAGCTCAAGGCCCGCGGACCCCGCAACAAGATCGAGGAACTCCGGATCGATCTGTGCGACAAGGTCAACGCGCTCGGTATCGGCGCCCAGGGCCTGGGCGGACTGTCCACGGTGCTCGACGTCAAGATCTTCGACTACCCGACCCACGCCGCGTCGAAGCCGATCGCGATGATCCCGAACTGCGCCGCCACGCGGCACGCGCATTTCACCCTCGACGGGTCGGGCATCGCGCACCTGCCGACGCCGAACCTGGCGGACTGGCCGGCCGTGACGTGGCGTCCCGACGCGGCGGCCAAGCGGGTCGACCTCGACACGTTGACGCCCGAAGTCGTCCGCTCCTGGAAGGCGGGCGACCGGCTGCTCCTGTCCGGCAAGCTCCTCACCGGCCGCGACGCGGCCCACAAGCGGATCGCCGATCTGTTCGCCGCGGGCCAGGGACTCCCCGAGGGCGTCGACTTCACCAATCGGGTCATCTACTACGTCGGCCCGGTCGACCCGGTGCGCGACGAGGCGGTCGGCCCGGCCGGGCCCACCACGGCCACCCGGATGGACAAGTTCACCGAGATGATGCTGGCCAAGACCGGGCTCATTGCCATGATCGGCAAGGCGGAGCGGGGACCGGCGGGGCTCGAGGCCATCCGGAAGCACCGCGCCGCCTACCTGATGGCGGTGGGTGGGGCCGCGTACCTGGTGTCCAAGGCCATCCGCGCGGCGCGGGTGGTGGCGTTCGAGGATCTCGGGATGGAAGCCATCTACGAGTTCGAGGTCGACCAGATGCCCGTGACCGTCGCCGTCGATGCCGGAGGCGACAACGTCCACGAGACCGGGCCCCGCGAATGGCAGGAGCGGATCCGGAAACTCCCCGTGCTTACCTGATCGGCGGGTTCTCCGGTCCTCGGGCCGGAGAGCGCCGTCCGGGCTGGTTGGGAGTCGGCCCTTGACGGGCCCTGGTTTGGAGGGACATGCTTTGAGCGTCCGGGCCGCCTGGGAGCGCGAGCTTCCAGAGGGCAGGAACCCGGACCCGGTGCCGCGTGCGACCGTCAAAACAGCGCGCAACGAACCCAGCTACTCAACCATTCATCCAGCCAGCTGGCAGGAGGACGCATGTCCCAACGTCATTCCGCACCACCCCTCACTCAACACGTCATCTTCCGAACCGAAGGCAAGCCGCTCCGGCTCAACGGCGTGCTGTTGGCCGAACGGACCATTCTCGATGAGGAGAACGGCGAGTCCGACACCCGGGTCCGGCTGTTCCGAACCGAGAAGGGCAGCCTGGTCTGGGCCTGGGATCGGATCGAGCACGGTTACGACGATCCGGAACCGGAGCAGATCCAGCGGGCCGATGCGCTGGTGATTTCGGCCACGGAGGTTCCCCGGACGCCGGCGGAGGTCGCGGCGGAAGCCTGGAACCGTCGTCCGGTCGGGAACGGACGGCTTGCCGACGCGAGCATCCGGGTGTGGCACGAGGCGGCCCGGTTCGATCAGGGCATTGCCGCCGTGCTGTATACCGACGTCGAGTAGCCGACCGAATCGGATCAGGGGGTGGCGCCCTCTCCACCCCCTGACCCGTTTCCCGTCTTCCCCGGGGGTGGCTTCGGTGCCGGGCCGCCCGTACCTTGAAACGACCGTTGCCGGGCCAGCCCGTTCGCTCCGCCCGGTGCGTCGCCACCATCCACTCGAAAACACGCCCATGACTCCCGACGACATCAATCGCCGCACGTTCCTCCAGGGCGCTGCCGCCGGCGCGGCCGCGCTGACCGTTGGCGATCAGGTGGCCGCGGCCATGACCGCGCAGGACCAGGCCGCCGTGCTCGCCCAGATTCCGCGCCAGCACGGCCAGACCCTCAAGATGCTCCAGGACTGGATCGCGCTCCCGTCGATCGCCGCGGAGAACAAGGGCTATCCCGAGGGGGCCGAGTACATGGCCCGGCTGGCGCGGGAGGCGGGCTTCCAGCGGGTCGACGTCATTCCGACCAAGGGTAAGCCCGGCGTCTTCGCCACGCTCGACGTCGGCGCGCCGACGACCCTGGCCATCTACTTCATGTACGACGTGAAGCAGTACGACCCGGCCGAGTGGAGTTCGCCGCCGCTCGAGGCGCGGCTCGTCGACAAGCCGGGCCTGGGCAAGGTCGTGATGGGCCGGGGCGCCACCAACACCAAGGGCCCGCAGATGGCGGTGTTGTCGGCGCTCCACGCCTTCAAGGCCACCGGCACCAAGCTGCCCGTCAACCTGGTCCTCGTGTGCGAGGGCGAGGAGGAGATCGGGTCGCCGAACTTCCGGGAGATCGTCTTCAAGCCCGAGGTCGAGGCCGCGCTCCGCAAGGCGGTGGGGATCATCATTCCGCTCGGCAGCCAGGCGCCCGACGGCTCGGTCGAGGTCAATCTCGGCGCCAAGGGGATCGTCGAACTCGAGCTGGTGTCGACCGGTGAACGCTGGGGCCGGGGGCCGAGGCTCGACATTCACTCGAGCCTGGCGGCCAAGGTGGACAGCCCGGCGTGGCGACTGGTCCAGGCGCTCAACACCCTGGTCAAGGCGGATGGCCACACCCCGGCGGTCGAGGGCTTCTTCGACAAAGTGAAGCCGCTCACCCCGGTCCAGAAACGGATTCTCGACGCGTCGATCCCGAAGAAGAACGAGGCCAACACCAAGCGGGCCCTGGGCGTGCAGCGCTGGATCAACGACGAGCCGTGGCCGGCGGCGCTCCTCCGCCTGGTGTCGCAGCCGACGATCAACATCGAGGGGCTGGTGGGCGGCTACACCGGGCCTGGCGGGAAGACGATCCTGCCCCATCGGGCGGTGGCCAAGATCGACATGCGGCTGGTGCCGGACATGACGGCCCTGGGAACACTCGAACTGCTCAAGGCCCACCTCGCCAAGCACGGCTTTGGCGACATCGAGGTCAACATGTCGGGCGGCTACGATCCGACCGAGACCGATCCGGAGTCGAAGCTGGTCAAGGCGATGGTGGCGACCTATCGGAAGCTCGGTGTCGACCCGGTGCTGTGGCCGCGGTTGGCCGGGTCGTGGCCGGGGGTGACCTTTACCGGGGCGCCGCTCAAGCTTCCCGCCGGCCAGTTCGGCCTCGGCCATGGTGGCGGGGCCCACGCGCCGGACGAGTACTACGTCATCGAGTCGTCGAACCCGAAGGTGGCCGGCTGGGACGGGGTGGTGAAGTCGTACGTGGAGTTCCTCTACTCGCTCGCCTAACGTCTGGCCGACGCGAGCGGCGCCGGTCGGGCCCGGTCGCGGGCCTGACCGGCGCCTTGTCGTTGCGGTCCCGTCAGCGGGTTCCGGCCGGTCGCGGATCCGGCACCCGCTTGAACTCCGCGGTGCCGGCCATGTCGAGGAGGACCGATTCGACCTTGCCCGAACCGCCGATCCGGAACGTCACCGGCACCGGGGGCAGGACCGGCGTGTCGAACCGGGCCCGGAACGACTCGAGGTGATAGTGCTCGAGGTCCGACTTCCAGTTCGGACCGAAGCTGAGGTGCAGCTTCCCGCCGTTGTCCTTGATGACCACCTGACCGTAGAGCGAGTCCGCGTAGGTGCCCACGTAAGCCGACAGGGCCAGCGACGGCTTGGTCCCGGCCAGTCGGCCGGAGTCGGCCCGCTGCTGGGCCATCCGGGCCCGGGCCCGCTGGGCTTCGAGCCGCTTGAGGGCGTCGGCGGACCAGTCCCGGATCGGGGCTCCCAGTTGATGGTCGACCAGGCGGTGCACCACGGCGTTCGGCAGGCCGCTGCCGTTCTGACTGGCCAGGACCACCACGCCGAACTTCTCCTCCGGGATCATCCCGACCAGGGCGGTGAAGCCGTCGACGTTGCCGCCGTGGTGGACCATCAACCGACCCCGGTAGTCCTCGAGGAACCAGCCGAGTCCGTAGGCCTGGAGGTGGGTGTCCGGGTTGGCCGCCCGGGCGGCCGAGTCGGTCCGGATGACCGTGTGGGCCTGGTGCATCTCGTCGACCTGGCGGCCCGAGATCAGGGTCTTCCCGTCGTAGCGGCCGCGTCCCAGCTGGAGCCGGACCCACTGCGCCATGTCCACGGCGTTGGAGTTGATCGATCCGGCGGGGCCGGCGTTGTCGATGTCGCGCCACGGCACCGACCGGACGGTGTCGTTGACGGTGGCGTGGGGCGAGGCCACGTTGGCCAGCCCGCGGACGGCGGTGACGCTGGTGCTGCTGGCCGTCATGCCTAACGGCGTGAAGATCCGGTCCCGGACGAAGTCGTCCCAGCTCCGGCCCGAGACCTTGGCCACCACCTGGCCGGCGGTGATGTACATGATGTTCTGGTAGCCGAACTGCGACCGGAACGACCAGGTCGGGGGCAGGAAGCGGACCCGGCGGACGATCTCGTCCCGGTCGAAGCCCGATCCGTACCAGGCCAGCTCACCCCGGGCCAGGCCGCTCCGGTGGCTGAGCAGGTCGCGCACGGTCAGCTCGCGGGTGGCGTAGGGGTCGTAGAGCTGGAAGCCGGGCAGGTAGAGGGAAGGGTTGGCGTCGAGCGCCACCTTCTTGTCGTCGACCAGCATGGCGATGGCGGCGGCGGTAAAGGCCTTCGACGCCGACCCGATCGCGAAGATGGTCCGTTCGTCCACGCGCTCCGGGCGGCCGACCTCGCGGACGCCGTACCCCTTGGCGTAGATCACCGAGTCGTTCCGGACGATCGCCACCGCCATGCCGGGCACCTGCCAGGCCTTCATCGCGGCCTCGAGGTAGGCGTCGAGCCCGGGCCAGGGTTCCCGGGCCTGGGCGGCCAGTCCGGTCGAGCCGAGGGTGAGCGCGACGAGCGCGAGGGCGGGAGCCGTCGCCCGACGGCTGAACACGAACGACATCGAAATCTCCTGGGGATGGTAATCTGGGAGGGATGATAATCGGTCTGATGCCATTCCTGACCGGCTGCCTGCCTGGGACTGCCCGATGTCCGACCCCCGATTCGGCGGTACATTGGCGTGATCCGGCTTCGGCACCTCCCTCCGACGCGGAGTGATCGGCGATGCCGTCGACCATCCGAACGATCATCACGCTCCACCTGATCGCGGCCGGGGCCTGTGGTGTCCGGCCGGAAGGTCGACCCGCGGCCACGGTGACCCGGGTCGACAGCGCTGGCGTCGACTTGGTCACGACGAGCGGGATCGAGTTCCTGCCGCGCTGGGTGCTCGACACGGTTCCGCAGCTGTCGATCGGCGGCGCTGAGCAGCGGGGACCGGAGGCCTTCGTCATGGTCGCTGGAGCCCTGGAACTGGCTGACGGGAGCATCGTCGTCAGCGACCTCGCGCCGGCCGCCGTGTTCCTCTTCGATTCCAGGGGTCGGTTCCTCCGGCAGCTGATCCGCAGCGGGGCCGGCCCTGGCGAATTGCGATACGCCGGCGGGCCGATTCGGCTGGGCGGCGACTCGCTCGGCATCTTCGACTCGCCGCAGGGGCGTCTGGTCGTGCTCGGGGGCGACTTCCGCCACCTCGCCACGATCCAATTGGTCCCGTTTCGAGGCGACAACGGGGAGTACGCGGTCCCGGTCTGGGTCGTGTCCTCCAGGGACGCGATCGGATTTCGCTCCCGACTCGACGTTCCGCGATCGGTCGGGGTTCAGCGGCGCCCGATGGTGGTTGGTCGGATCCCGTTCGATGGTGCGCGGTTCGACTCGATTACCGCTGGTCGGGGGATCGAGATTTACCAGACCGCCTCCGGCATGGGTTGGGGGGTCCCGATGGGGGCTGGGTCGGTCTTCGGCATCGGGCGGACCGCCGTCTATGGTGGCGACACCGACGAATCGGCCGTCGGGTCCTGGACGCTTGACGGTCGGATGACGCGCAGTATTCGTTGGGTGGCGCCGCCCGATCCCGTCACGGCCGACGACTGGCGGCGCGCCGTTGCCGCCGAGTCGACCAGTCTCGAAAGCAGTCCGGAAACCAGGCGCGCCAAGCCCGAGTTTCGCCGGTCGCTGATTGCTCGTCTCCAATCGCTGCCGCCTCCGAAGCAGGCGCGGCGCTTTACCTTCTTGGTGCCGACCGACGACGGCGGCGTCTGGATCCAACGGCGCCCCCGCCGGTGGCTCGAGGTCTCGGAGTACCTGGTCGCCGATTCGACCGGTGCGTTGGTGGCCCGGGTGGATGTGCCGACCCGGATCCATCCGTTCCAGATTGGCCCCGACTGGGTCCTTGCCCGGTTCCTGACCGAGGACGATGTTCAACTCGTCCGCCGCTACCGACTGCTTCGCGACTAGGCTGGAGGAACGATGACACGGGTTGGTCTGGTCGGGGGGCTCGGTCCGGAGTCCACCATCGACTACTACCGCCGAATCCTCGCGGCCTGGGAACGGGACGAGCCCCTCAGCGCGCCGGCCCTCCTCATCGACAGCCTCGACGTCAAACTCGGCCTTCGGCTGGTCGAACACGACCGAGCTGGCCTGGTGGAGTATCTCCTCGCCTCCCTCGATCGGTTGCGTCGCGCGGGCGTCGACTTCGCGGTCCTGACGGCCAACACCCCCCACCTCGTGTTCGACGACCTCGCGGCCCGGACCCCGGTGCCGCTGCTCAGCATCGTCGAGGTCTGCGCGGACGAGGCGGCCCGCCGCGGACTGTCCCGGCTGGCGCTCCTCGGGACCCGATTCACGATGGAGGCGCCCTTCTACCCGGCCGTGTTCGGGCGCCGCGGGATGACCGTGGTGGCCCCCGAACCGGCCGACCGGACCTGGCTCCATGAGCGCTACGTCGGAGAGTTGCTCAAGGGAGACTTCCGGGCCGAAACCCGGGAGGGCGTGGTCGGGTTGGTCGAGCGGCTCCGCGGCCGGGAGCGGGTCGAGGCCGTCATTCTCGGCGGGACGGAACTCCCCCTGCTCCTGACCGACGCCGCCGTTGCCGGGCTGCCGGTCCTCGATACGACGGCCCTCCACGTGGCGGCGATCGTCCGCCGGCTCCGGAGCACCCCATGAAACACTGGCCCGGCTGGTTCGGGAT
>JAEUJH010000047.1 GCA_016794825.1 Gemmatimonadota bacterium | reverse complement strand
TTGCAGAGCGGCTGATCAAGCTCCCCGCCTACCTCTTCGGCGAGGGCGCGGTTGCCAGTGCCCGAGATCAGCATCATCGGGCTCAGGACCTGGGACTGATTCGACAGGGCCATAGCCCCTAAGTCTAACTCCCAATGCCGCTTAGGGCAACCTCAATCGCCACGATTGGCCCGGGAGGAATCGAACCTCCGTTAGAAGCTCCAAAGGCTCCTGTCTTACCGTTAGACGACGGGCCAGCGCCAACAAGTTAGAAGGGTCCCCGCCGCCCGGTAGCCCCGGTCAGCCCGTAAGCCAGCGAGCCCCGTCGTTCCGGCAGACCGTGGTCCAGGCCTCGTCGCCGAGTGGCCAGACTTTCTGGGTGTCGGCCAGGGCGGTCTCGAAGCTGTCGCTGCCCCAAAGGGTCCGGCCGACCCCCCACTGACCGACCAATTCCGAAAACCGGACCTTGAGGTGCTCCGCCGCGGACCCGAACAGCACCGCGGCCATGTCGATCCAGATCCGGTCGCCGAGCGGCGTCCCGGCCGGGCAGAGGGCGGCCAGCCGCTCGAGGCACCGCTGGGTGGCGGGACCGAAACCGCCCGCCCCGGCGGCGTGGGCCAGGCACACCCGGAGCTTGGGGAGGGGCTCGATGACCTGCCGGACGAGGCGCTCGGTGTCGTCGGGGCCGTATTCCTTGACCGCCCCGACGAAGGCATGGATCAGGACCGGCAGCCCACGGTTGGCGGCGTGCTCGCAGACCCGCCGCAGCCGGTCCAACTGCTCGGCGTCCCGGGTGTCCACCAGTGAATTCCAGAGGTGGAGCTTGAGGCCCCGCATCCCGAGGCGATCGACACCCCGATCGATCTCGGCGATCGCATGGTCCCGCTTCGGGTTGACGCTCAGGAACGGGACCAGACGCTCGGCAAACGGGGCGCACTCGCGGGAAGCAAAGTCGTTCTCGGTCTCCAGTTCGCGGCGTTCCTGCTCGGCCGTCACGTCTCGCTGGAACGCGTCGGTCGCCATCATGTAGGCGGTCGAATGGACCGCGGCGGAGCGAATCCCGGCCGCATCCATCCGGCGAATCAACTCGGTGGCGCTCAACGGCTCGACGGTCCGGCGGCCGCTGATGCGGGCGGCGACCAGGGGACTCATCACGTGGGCATGGGCGTCGAGCAGGGGGGCTCCGAGGGCGCCGGTCGGACCGGGCCGGGGGCGGCGGAGGGAGCCGGCCCCGATCGTTCCGGCGACGGAGGCAACGAAGTCGCGGCGTTCCATGGTTGGAATTACGACGCGGCCATTCAGGCCGTTTCGGTGGCGATGACCTGGCCGAGCTTCTTCCCCAGCATCATCCGGGCGTCGTCTCGCTCCTTGGTGGTTCGATAGCCGGCAAAGAGGGTCGAGCCCGAGCCCGACATCCGACACAGCATCGGCCCGGTCCGGGCCAACGCCTCGAAGGCCTCCCTAATCCGAGGTTCCCGAACGAACACGGCGGACTCGAAATCGTTGCCCGCCATTCGGGCGACGTCGCTCCAGCCGCCGAGCCCGGCCTGATCGAGCACCAACGCCCCGCGGGGGGTGGCCGTCGAGCGGGCCTGGTCGACCCACCGGTAGGCGTCGGCCGTCAGGACCCCCACGGGGGGGACGACCAGGAGCAGGGGAAGCGGGGGGAGCGAGGGGAGTTGAAAGAGGCGATCGCCGTGGGCCCATCCGAGGGCGCGCGAGGCCCCGGACAGGAGGAACGGAACGTCGGCGCCGATCCGACTGGCAAAGTGGAGCAGCTCGGCCCGGGGGATCGGAGAGCCCGCCAGCTGATTGGTCAGATCGAGGGCGGCGGCCGCGTCGGCCGAACCGCCGCCGAGGCCGGCGGCCGTCGGGATTCGCTTGGTGAGTTTGAGATCGACCCCGAACCGACGGCCGGTGGC
>JAEUJH010000046.1 GCA_016794825.1 Gemmatimonadota bacterium | reverse complement strand
CATCGTGTCGGTGACCCGGCGTCCGCCTAACGCCGCCTGGGCCACCATCGAGATGGTGCCGTTGGGATGGAGATGGATGTAGACCTGGCCGTCGTCGCGCTGGACCACGGCGTGGCCCGCCATGCCGAGGTAGGGCGCCAGCGTCGCGGGGCGGCCGTCGGGCTCGCGGACCACGAAGACCAGACCGGCATCCTGGTTGGCCACCAGCGAGTCGGGTCGGTCCTCCCAGGTAATCGAGGCCCCGTCCGGGAGGACGAACCGGTCGCCCGTCGGGAGGCCGGCAAAGACGGCGTCGTCGGCGTCGGTCGGCTGGAGCCCGTCGCCCGGTCCGACCGCGGGGACGTCCACCTCGGCCACGAGGGTCTGCGGAAAGCCGGTTTCGTGGACCACGTCGGCGTAGACGTCGTACCGTCCCGGCGGAATGGCGCCCAGGTCGGCCGTGAAGTTCAGGGAGTCGGTGGACACCGGATGGAGGTGGCCGAAGCCCGCCCCATCGTCCCGCTTCATCAGGAACAGGTGCATCAGCTTGCCGTGATCCGGCACCAGCGGGCTCACCGAAAACCGTTCCCACCGGTTCCGGGCCCGGCGCGACGACCAGACCGAATCGGTGATCGTGAACGCCAGGGTCCGGCGCCCTTGGGCGGTGTCGACCCGGGCGGCGGCGGCAAAGGGCCGATAGAGTTCGTCCCGATATTCCCGCGCCACCGCCTGCCACCAGGTCCAGCCGCCCCAGAGCGCAAAGCCGAGAACCCCGGCTCCCACGGCGCCGGCCACCCGGCCGCTTCGGGCCGGTCGATCGCCGGGCGGGGCCACGGCGTCGGAGGCGGCGGCGCGGAAGATGGTGACGGCGCCGACGAACAGGAAAATTCCCAGCACCGCCAGGAGTTTGCCCAGCCACGGGTAGAGCGCGATCTGCCGCTCGGCCACCGCCGCGACCGGCACGATCGCGGTCCCGCTGCCCGCGGCGCCGGTCACCTCGACGTTGACGCTGAACGAACCGGGCGTCATGAACCAGAGTTCGGCGTGATAGGAACCGGGCCGGCCGGGCACCGGCTTCGCCACGTCGGGCGGTGGTGCGCCCTCCTTGCCCGCGTCGAAGATGACGGGCTGGGCCGTCACCCGGGTCACCCCTTCGCCGGTGACGGTGATGTCGATCTGGCCGAGGCCGGGCACCACGCCGGGCAGCCGCACGACGACCCGGACCGGATAGGGACCGGCGTTGCCCTGGAACCAGGTGTCCGGGCTCCCGAGGTGCCCGCTGGTGACGACGGCCACCCCGGCGAGGGCGGCCGTCAGGACAACGCGTCGGGCCAGCCGCCTCATCGGCGGACTCGGGTCATCCAGGTTCCCCACGCGAGCCCGAGCCGGCTCGCGACGGCGGCAAACCCCGCGGCAACGGCCAGACCCATCGCCATCGCTCCGACGTCGACCGACCCGGTCCAGCCCTTGCCCCGAACCCAGGTGTAGCCCGGCACGTCGAAGAAGGTCCGGGTCCAGTCACCGAGTTTGGCGGTGTAGTCCCAGTAGCCCTGGCCGAAGAAGTAGTTCGGCTGGTCGAGCGACAGCAGGAAGGTCGCGAACGGCCACTGCACCGCGGCCAGCAGCGCCACGAAGGCCACCCCGATGGCGGGAGCCAGCAACCAGTCGCTCCGCCCCTCGAACCGCCGGACCAGCCAGTCGATGGCGACGGCCGGGACGACGACGAGAATCGGGAACCCGGGAGGAACCAGGTTGGTGACCGGATTGTAGATCGGGGCCAGCATCGGGGTGGCCGGCACGAGGGCCAGGACCCAGTTCATGACGATCATGATGGCCGAGTACACCAGCGCCGCGGTGGTCGCGGGCCACCGCGACCGACCCGCCCGGGCCACCGCCACGAGGAAGATCGGGAACAGGGCCGCCGCGATCTGATAGAAGGCCGGCCGGTGCTGGAGGTTGGCGATCCCGGTTTCGGCGTACACCATGGTCGCGACCATCAGGACGATCAGGCCCATCGAGGCCGAGAACACCAGGCTGTGATTCCGGGTGGCCTGGCGGTTCTGGGACGCGAGCATCATCAGCATGGCGCCGAGCTGGACGGTCACCATGCCGAGGAGGAGGAAGACGTGAGGCGGCGTGAGGATCTCGACGTCGAGGCCGTAGGCGTTGTGCCACCAGTCGTCGAACGGGGCCGAGGTGATCATCGCGATCGTGCCCCAGATGCAGACCCACCCGCCGAGCGGCCCGAAGAAGACGCCCCACCAGCGGACCGCCTGATCCCGGTCGGCCTGGGGCGCGAAGAACGAGGTGTAGAGCACCCGCCACCCGCAGAACAAGCCGGCCACGGCGGCGGCCACCTGTTCGAGCACGTGGGGCGGACTCCAGAACGTGTCGCGCCCGATGGCTCGGTGCCATGCAATGTCCCAGTGAAGGCCGATGACGATGGCGGCCGAGGCGAAGAGCACCGCGGGAACCGTCGCGTCGAGGGCAAGGCGCCGGGCCAGGACCGAGGTCCCGATCGCCGACGCGGGGGTTCGTTCCAGGGCTGAGATGGTCATTGGTGGAGAATAACTCCGGAACGGGCTCCCGGGAGGAGGGCTTGCCAGTGACTCTGCCGGGCCCGGTCGCAGCGGATCGCGGCGGGCGTTAACGTTCCGGGCGTGACCACGTTCCCCCTTGCCGATCGACGGGCCGCGTTTCGGGCCGCGGCGGTGGCGTTCGTGCCGGAGTTGGCCCGCGCCCCGGACCCGGTGTGGGACCGCCTCGAGGCCACGATCGGCCAGGCCCTGGCCGCCCGACCCGCGCGGATGGTCCGCCAGCTGCGGCTGTTCGTGGCCGGGCTCGACTGGTTGAGCCGGCTGCGGCATGGCCGGGGCCTC
>JAEUJH010000042.1 GCA_016794825.1 Gemmatimonadota bacterium | reverse complement strand
CGGCTCTTCGGGGCCCAGATCGGTCGACATCACGATCTCGGGCGCAAAGAAGGGCGCGGTGGCTTCGCGAGCCTTCTTCCCGATCGGGGGCGCGCTGACGTCGGCGGCGTAGGCGTCGAGGAACGTGCGGACGCTGTCCCGAATGGCCGCGGCGTGGGGCGCCGGGAGCGTGTCGGCGGGCCCGCGGGAATCGGCCGGGGAACACGCCGTGACGAAGAGGCCCAAAAGGACCAGGCGAGTTGTTGGCATGGATGGCAAGGGGTTCGGAGCGGGGGTCGAATGGAGCTGGGGTCGCGAAGGAATCGAAGATAGCGCCGGGATCGCGGATGCCGCTATCGGACCAGCGGGACGGTCGCGTTCAAGGCGTTTTCCGGAGCACGAGTTGCAGCTCGGCGTTGACCGGCGCCGGCTTCCCGGCAATCGGATGCATCCACTGGAAGACGAAGGAACGGCTGAGCACTACTTCGGTGGCCCCTTTGGTGAACGCCCCGGACATGATCCGCCATTCCTCCAGCGGCGTCATCTTGTGGACCATCTCGAACTCCAACTCGATGGGGCGGCTCTCCAGTTCGAACGGGGCCTTCTCCATCCACTCCGGCGGGCCGCGCTTGGGCGTTCGGATGTAGCTGATCTCACAGCGATTGAACAGCCGGGGCGCCTCGAACTGATAGGTGCCTTTTTCGTAGTCGAACTGGAGGATCGACGACCGGAGTTGCCCGACCGGGGTTGGGGCGTCCTTGGCCGGGCAGCGGTAGCGCCCGACGTCCAGCGCGATCCGGCTGGCGACGGGGATCGGGCCGTAGTACGTCGTCGTGTCGTCCACCACCATCGTCAGGGGCTGTCGGCTGTTGGCGATCCAGGTTTCGTAGCGGGCCGTGTCGCGCGTGTTGGGCGTGCCGGCAATGCCGCCGCCCTTGAACATCCGGTCGAGGACGACGGTGCCCTTGGCGACTCGGTCGACTTTCCAGGTGACCTGCATCCGGACGCCGTCCGAGCGCGCGGCTTCGATCGTGCCGTGGCCCTTCATGGTGAGCGTCAGGTCGCCCGTCCATGACGGGCTCGGGGCCGCCGCCTTGGCCTGCAGCAGGATCGGGAGGAGGAGCGCACCCAGCATGGTCGGTTCCGGTCGGTGTCGGTCAGGGTTGCCCGCGGGGCGGGCGGCCGCTGGGCCATTCGGTCGGAATCGACACCCGGAGGATCCGGTCGAGTCCGGGGAACTTCCGATCGAGCCACTGGCGTCCGCCAGCCATGATCGAGTCCATGTGTTCCATCGGCGCGTTGCCGTGGCGCCGATGGAGCGAGTCGAGCGCGGACCACCCGTCGACGACCTCGGCAAGCGGCGGAAATCCGACGACGCCCTGGTAGTGGACCGTGTCGAGGCCGCTGTTCGGCGTCAGGTCGATCGCGAGTTCCACCGATCGCGTGTTGGGGCCGCCACGGGCGAACATCACGGTGCCGCGCCGGTGCGGGGTCCGGACGGGTTCGTCAGGAATGCCCTTGGTCGCCCAGGCGCGGTTGGCGGCGGCGTCATCGGCATAGCCGAACTGCACCACCATCCCGCCCGGGTAACTCATCGTCCGGCCCACCCGGTAGAACACGGCACCGTTGTGGAAACCGATCCGCGCCAGATGGTAGAGCCGATCGACCCCGTGCGGCGACCACGCCCGCCGGGCCTTGATCGTGAACGGACCCCGGGTGGTTTCGAAGCGGACCAGGAAACTGTCGGGGGCGACGGGGTCCTGGTTGGGATGGACCCGGGGACGGTCTGTCGAAGCGGCACCCAGCAACAGCACCGCCGCGCCGAGGGCCGGCAGGCCGGCAAGTAACGATGGCATCGTGGCTCCGTGGAGGCGACTCCTCGAAACATACTGGGCCGGGCATCGGTGTGGGCATCGAGATCGCTTGGGCGGGTGTCAGTGGGCGGCCGCGACTTACGAGACCAGCTCAATTTCGGGTCGGAAATTGACATGGTTGGGCCGCCCGCCAATGTTGAGGCAGCCGACCAGATCGGTGGCAGTCCAGCGCCCCCAACCCGCGTCCGACCCGGCCACCGCCGGGCGCCCCCGAGGAACCCGTGCCTGAGCAGAAGACCGAGCCGACCAAGGCCAGCGTGGCCGCCTACCTGGCCGCCATCGACGATCCGATCCGCCGCAAGGACTGCCGAACGATCTCGGCGATCATGAAGAAAGTGACGGGGGCCTCCCCGAAAATGTGGGGACCGTCCATCGTGGGATTCGGCACCTATCACTACAAGTACCCCAGCGGCCACGAGGGCGACTCGTGCGTGGTCGGGTTCGCCTCGCGGAAGGGGGAGATCACCGTCTATCTGTTGCCCGGCTACGAATCGCCGGAGATGAAGGCGCTGCTCGCCCGGCTCGGCAAGCACCGGACCGGCAAGGCGTGCCTCTACCTCAAGCGGATGGCCGACGTCGACCCGGCGGTCCTCGAACGCATGGTGAAGTACTCCGTGGCTGAGACCCGGCGACGGTACCCGTCGCGGGGGAGTTGACGCAACGGTTCGGCACCTGACGGTGTCCTAAGCCGAGCGGCTTCTCTCTTCTCCCGGAAAACGAGACTATCCGTGTCGGTGCGCCTCCTGGCGGTTCCAGCCCTCGTGGCCCTCGGGTTCGTGCCTCTCGCTGCCCAGCGGCCCCTGAACCTCGACTTTGGCCGATCGGCCGTGGCCGATTCGACCATGCCCTGGGGTTGGAGCCTGGGCTGGTCCGCCTTTGCGGCGGGGCCGGCGGCCCGGTACGCTCTCGACGCTGCCACCCGACTCGAGGGTCGGCGGAGCCTCCGGATCGTCGCAGCCGACACGGCGGCCGAGGCACCCGCCCGGGCGCTCGCCATCCAGATTCCGGCGGGGTTTGCCCGTGGGCGGGAGCTGGTGTTGACGGGGTGGATCAAGACGGAGGGACTGAACGGTCGCGCCGTCATTCAGCTCGAGGAATGGCTCGACCGACAGGTCGGCGCCGCCGACTCCGCGGCGGTTCGGGGCGTCGGTGGCTCCACCGACTGGACCCGGCACGAGTTGCGGATCCGGATCCCCCGACAAAGCGCCGCCCATTCCGTCTATCTGGCCGTCGCGGTGCAGGGCCGGGGCACCGCCTGGTTCGGACCGATGACGCTGGCCCTCGACGGCCGGCCGATCACCGCCATTCCGTCGGCCATTCCGCCCCTGACGACCGCGGAACGAGCCGCCCTCGCTCGACGCTCGACCCCGCTCGTCACGGTGATCCCGTCGCCCGAGGCCGACGGCCCCGACCTTCGACGAATCGGCGACCTCATCGGCTCCGCCCGGGTCGTGGGCCTCGGCGAATCGACTCACGGCACTCGCGAGTTCTTCCAGCTCAAGCACCGGATCCTCCAGCACCTGGTCAAACGGCGGGGGTTTTCGGTTTTTGCCCTCGAAGCCAACCAGTTGGCGATCGAACGGACGAACCGGTACGTGGCCGGCGGCGCCGGCACCGCCGCCGACGCGATGCGGGCCATGTTCGCCGTGTGGAACACCGAGGAGATGCGGGCCCTGGTCGAGTGGGTCAGGGAGCACAACCGGTCCAACCCCGGAGCGCCCGTTCGGTTCGTCGGGTACGACATGCAGGATCAGCGACTCCCGGCGGACACCCTCCTGGCGTTCGTCCGGCGGGTCGATCCGGGATTCCTGGCTCGGGTCGAATCCGCCACGTCGGAGTACCGCGCCCAGCCGTCGTGGGCCACCCCGCAGATCCCTGATTCGGTTCGAGCCCGGTGGCGCGACCAGGCCGCCCGACTCAGCGCCGACGTCGCCGCCCGTCGAGCCGGCTGGCTCGCACGCGCCCGGTCACCGGCCGATTCCCTGGCCGCGGAGTGGGCGGCGCAGTCCGCCAACCTGTTCCGGCAGGCGGCCCTGCTCAATGCCTCCCTCAACTCGCCGGATCGCGACAGCCTGATGGCGGCCAATCTCGATTGGGCGCTCCGGACGCTGGTGCCGGGCCAGCGTGCGGTGGTCTGGGCGCATGACGTCCACGTGAGCCACGGCGGCGATCGGCAACGGAGCTTCAATGCCGGGGCCCAAATGGGCGCGCACGTCAAACGAACCTTCGGCCACGACTATCGCGCATTCAGCCTCCTGACGTTCCGGGGCGAGTATACCGGGACGCGGTCGCTCAGCGATTTCACCATGATCACCGCCCGCGCCACCGACGGTCCCGAGGGCAGCATGGAGGCGCTGCTGCATGCTCAGGCCAGGCCTCCGGGGGCGATCGGGTTCGTGGTCGACCTTCGGTCCGACTCCGGCGATCCGCGGGACCACTGGCTCTGGACGGCCCGGCCGATCCGGCACATCGGGTACGCGGCGTACGACTATGGGTTCGACCTAAGCGCCGTGTTCCCGCTCGAGTTTGACGGGATCCTGTTCGTCGACCGGTCGGAGGCGTCCCGACCCCTGCGGTGACCGGTGCAACTTGCATCCCCCGAATGACTTAGCGACCTTTCCGGGATGCCAGAACCCTCCCGGCGCCCCGCCCTCGATCTCGACCGCCCCGCCGGCCTGGCCCGGGCGATCTCCATCGTCGAAAACGGGCGCGCCGGCTTCGAGGCCCTCCTCTCCGACCTCCATCCCAAGCTCGGCCGCGCCCGGCGGATCGGCATTACCGGGCCGCCCGGGGCCGGGAAGTCGACGCTGACGTTCCAGCTCGCCGCCGCCTACCGTCAGGCCGGCGCCACGGTCGCCATCGTTGCCGTCGACCCGACCAGCCCGTTTACC
>JAEUJH010000040.1 GCA_016794825.1 Gemmatimonadota bacterium | reverse complement strand
AGGCTGTCGATCCGGACCTCGGGCCGGCCGCCGAGCCGGCGGCCGAGTTCCTCGCGATACCAGGCGTCGGTATCGGTGAGGATGGCCAGCTCCCTCGGGGTGCCGAGGATGTGCGCGGACATGTTGCCGATCCCGGAGCCGATTTCGAGCACCCGACGGCCGATCCAGGGAGCGATCATGTCGTACTGCCACGCGTTGTAGCGGGGCGCGGCCGACATGATCTCCAGGGTTTCGGCCCCGGCTTGATCGCCCGGCGCCAGGGACTCAGACATTGGCGTTCTGTTCTTCGTACCGCGACAGCTTCCGGTACAGGGTCGACGGGTCGATCCCCAGCACCTCGGCCGCCCGGGTCTTGTTGCCGCCCTCCGACTGGAGGACCCACATGATGTAGGCCCGTTCGACGATTTCCAGCGACGGATTCGGCGACGACCGCTCGGCGACCAGCGGTTCCTTGCGGCGACGGGTGATCCGCTCCGGCAGCGCGCCCGGCTCGATGATGTCGCCCTTGGACAGGACGACCGCGTGCTCGAGCGCGTTCTGGAGTTCCCGGACGTTGCCCGGCCAGTCGTAGACCATCACGGCGTCGAGCGCCTCGGACGAGAGCGCCTTGGGACCGTTCCCCCGCTCCGACGTCACGTCGCCCAGGAAGGCGTCGATCAGGAGGACGAGGTCGTCGCGCCGCTCCCGGAGGGCCGGCAGTTCGAGCGCGATGACGTTGAGCCGGTAGAAAAGGTCCGACCGGAAGTGCCCGCGCCGGACCTCTTCCTCGAGGTCGCGGTTGGTGGCCGCCACGATCCGGACGTCGACCGGGATCGCCTCGGTGGCGCCCACCGGAATGACCTCGCGTTCCTGGAGCACCCGGAGCAGCTTGATCTGGAGCGACGGCGGCATTTCGCCGACTTCGTCCATGAAGAACGTCCCGCCCCGCGCCGCGGCAAAGAGACCCTGCTTGTCGCGCACCGCGCCCGTGAACGACCCCTTCACGTGCCCGAACAGTTCGCTCTCGAGCAGGTTTTCGGGAAGCGCGCCGCAGTTGATCGACAGGAACGGCCCGTCAGCCCGGTTCGACAGGTTGTGGATGTACCGGGCGATCACTTCCTTGCCGGTGCCGCTCTCGCCCTGGATCAGGACGGTCGAGTCGGTCGGCGCCACCACCTCGGCCAGCTTGAGGACCTCGAGGAACCGGCGCGACTTGCCGATCGGGCGGGACACCGAGGGCCGGTCGCTCTTCCGACGGATGTCCTGCTTGAGGAGCCGGTTCTCGACCCGGATCTGCCGGAACTCGCAGGCCCGGCGCAGGATGGCGAGCAGCTCGTCGTTCGAGAACGGCTTCTGGATGTAGTAGAAGGCGCCGGCGTTGACGGCCGCCACCGCGGTCTGGAGCGAGGCCTGCGCCGTCATCAGAATGACGGGCGTCATCAGGTCCTGCTCCTTGGCCGCCTGGAGGATGTCGAGGCCGCTGACCTGCGGCATCCGGACGTCGGTCAGGACGATGTCGTGGTTCCCGGATCGGATCTGCTCGAGGCCGGCCTTCCCGCCCTGCGCGGTGGTGACCTCGAAGCCCTCCTTCCTGAGGAGGATCCGGAGCGTGTCCAGGATCCCGGACTCGTCGTCGACGATCAGGATCGAGGGTTGCTGACTCATGCCGCATCCTCCATGGTCAACTTCGCGTGCAGCAGAATGGTAAACGTGGTGCCCTCACCCGGGGCAGACTCGACCAGCACCAACCCGCGGTGCGACTCGACGGCCCGCTGGACGATCGCGAGCCCGAGGCCGCTCCCGCCCGGACGC
>JAEUJH010000949.1 GCA_016794825.1 Gemmatimonadota bacterium | reverse complement strand
GACCTCCAGCTGCTCCAGCACGATGAATTCGCCCGTTACTGCCTCAAGATGGCCACCGGCAGCGGCAAGACCAAGGTGATCGCGCTGGCCGTGGCGTGGCAGTACTTCAACGCGGTGGCCGAGGGTCGGGACGACTTTGCCCGGTCCTTCCTGCTCCTGGCGCCCAATGTGATCGTCTACGAGCGGCTCCGGGCCGACTTCGCGGGCGGGCGGGTCTTCCGGACGGACCCCGTGATCCCCCCCAGCTTGCGACTCTACTGGGACTTCGAGTGCTACCTGCGGACCGATCGGGAGCGGGCCTCATCGACCGGAGCCCTCTACCTGACCAACATCCAACAGCTCCACGACCGGGAGACCGGGTCCGACGAGCCGGAGCCGATGACCGCCGTCCTGGGCGCCGCGCCAGCGCCGGATGGGCCGGAGGCGGCCAAGTTCATCGAGCGGATCGTCGCCCGGTCCGGCGTCTGTCTGGTGGTGAACGACGAGGCCCACCATACCCATGACGAGAAGCTCAAGTGGAACGAGGTCATTCGGGATCTTCATCGACGCCTCGTGGAGCGGAACGGCGGCATTGCCCAGCTCGACGTGACGGCCACGCCACGGTTCGGCAAGGGAGGGGAGCTGTTCACCTGGACGGTGTTCGACTACCCCCTGAAGCAGGCGATCATCGATGGCATCGTCAAGCGCCCCATGAAGGGCGTGACGCTAGGGATCGGGGAAGCACAATCGAACATCGCCAGCGTCAAGTACCAGGCCTATCTCACCGCGGCCGTCGAGCGGTGGCGGGAGTACCGGACCCAACTGACACCCCTCGGGAAGAAGCCGGTCCTGTTCGTGATGATGAACGAAACGACCGACGCCGATGACGTCGCGGACTTCCTCCGGGCAAAGTATCCCGACGATTTCGGTGGGCACGGCCTGCTCCTGATCCACACCAACAAGGCCGGGGAGGTGACGAAGGCGGATGAGGAACGAGCCCGGGAAGCCGCCCGAACCGTCGACGACAGCGCCAGCCCGGTCAACGCGATCGTCAGCGTGCTGATGCTGCGAGAGGGGTGGGACGTCCAGAACGTCACCGTCATCGTCGGCCTGCGGCCGTACTCGGCCAAGGCGAACATCCTGCCCGAGCAGACACTGGGTCGTGGATTACGGCTGATGTTCCGGGGGGAGGGGACCGGCTACGTCGAGCGGGTCGACGTGATCGGAACCCCGAAGTTCATGGAGCTGGTCGACCAGCTCGAGCGAGACGAGAACGTCAAGCTCGAGGAATTCAAGCTGGGACAAGACCACCTCGTCATCACCACGATCGCGCCGGACCCCGCCAAGGCGGAGCGGGACATCGCGCTTCCCTCGCTCTCGCCAATCCTGGTACGGAAACGAACCTTGGCCGAGGAGATTGCCGGCCTCGACGTGGGCACCCTGATCTGCCAACCGCTCCCGATGAAGGAGGGGAGCGCCGAGGCCAAGAACTTCCGGTACGAGGGGTACGACGTGATCACCCTCGAGAAGCTGGTCGAACGGCAGTACCGAATGCCGGAGCCACAGACGGCGCAGGAAGTGATCAGCTACTACGCCAAGCGGATCGCGCAGGACGTCAAACTTCCCTCGCAGTTCGCCGCCCTGGTTCCCAAGGTCCGGGAGTTTCTGGAGACCAGGGCCTTCGGCCGCACCGTCGAACTGGAAGGCAAGGCGATGATCCGCGCCATCTCGAGCAACGTGGCGCGCTACGTCACCATCGACCTGTTCGTGAAAGCGTTGCGCCTCCTGGTGGTGGAGGAACAGGAGCCGCGGCTGCTAGCGGCCCGTCGGCTGAGCGAAACACCGCCGTTTCCGTTCTCTCGCCCAGTGTTCTCCGCCCGGAAGACCGTGTACAACCAGGTTGCCTGCGGTAACGAATTCGAGGCCCGATTCGCTCGGTTCCTGGAGTCGGCTCCCGATGTCGAGGCCTTCGCCAAGCTCCCGCCTCAGTTCGGCTTCGCGATCGAATACACCGACAGCGCGGCCAGCCTC
>JAEUJH010000933.1 GCA_016794825.1 Gemmatimonadota bacterium | reverse complement strand
CAGGGATTCGACCCGTTGACGCTCTCGCAGCTGATGGAGCGGTTCCGGGTTCCCGGGGTCAGCATCGCGGTCATCAAGGACTTCAAGATCCACTGGGCCAAGGGCTACGGCCTCGCCGACGTGGAGGCCAACCGTCCCGTCGACCCGAACACCGCCTTCCAGGCCGCCTCGATCAGCAAGCCGGTCACCGCCATGGCGGCCGTCCGGCTGGCCCAGGAGGGCAAGTTCACGCTCGACGAGGACGTGAACCGGCTGCTCAAGTCGTGGAAGGTCCCGGAGAGCGAGCTGACCCGGGCCCAGCCGGTCAGCCTCCGGTCGCTGTTGAGTCACACGTCAGGTTCCGACGACGGTTTTGGCTTTCCCGGCTACGACCCCGCTTCGGCCCGACCGACCGTGGTGCAGATCATCAAGGGCGAGGCGCCGTCGAACGTGGGCGCGGTCCGGTTTGCCCGACCGCCGTACGCGGGCCAGAAGTACTCGGGCGGCGGCACCGAGATCGTCCAGCAGGTCCTCATGGACGTCACCGGCAAGCCGTTCGCCGAGTTGATGCGGGAGAAGGTGCTCGAGCCGATCGGGATGGCCTGGAGTTCATTCGAGCAGCCGCCGACCGGAGCCCTGGCCGAGCGAACGGCCCGAGCCCACAACGGCGGCGGCCGGCCCATGGGCGCCAAGTGGCACGTTTACCCGGAGCAGGCGGCGGCGGGGCTGTGGACCACGCCGAGTGATCTGGCCCGGTTCGCGATCGAAGTGCAGACCGCCATCCGCGGTCCGGCCGGCCAGGTGCTGTCTCAGGCCTCGGCCCGGGAGATGATCGCTCCGACGGGAACGGGACCGTTTGCGGTCGGTCTGGTCATCGAGCGTCGCGGCGAGGGCTGGTACTTCTCGCACGGCGGCAGCAACTGGGGGTTCCAGTGCAACCTGGTGGCCCACGTCCGCAAGGGGTACGGTCTGGTGGTGATGACCAACGGCGACGCTGGCGGGCAGCTGATCCGGGAAATCGAGGCGCGGGTGGCGGCGGCGTACGGGTGGGACACGCTCGACAAGCCGATTCCCCGGTAACGCGAGGCAGGCCGAGCGCCCGCGGTGCTCGCGGGCGCATCGGCCTCTGGCCCCACCGAGCGGTCAGGGTCGGGCAGCGACCTTCGTCAGTTCCGCGTAGGAGGACATGGCCCCGGTAATGGGCTCGTCGGTCGTCAGCGCCGCCGCCCAGCCCTGAAGCTTCCCTCCGTCCAACCACAGCGAAATCCCGATGGAGTGAGGGAACCGCCGAGCTTCGTCGCTCGGGATCGTTCCCATGAACCGGCCGCCGAGGAGGTTGTTCCGCCAGCTCGGCCCGTTGAGCAGAGTCCAGAGCGCGTTGGGACCGGCGCCGAGGCGGACCTGAACGTTGGCCGACTCGATCCGGAGCGCAAACGGCGTGGTCTTGCCGTCGTAGGTCCTGACCGTGCCAGTCCACTCACCCCAGAGCGACGGCGGCGCCGTCATGCCGGCCGGTGCACCGCCGCCGGCCGCCCGCTCCTGCGCGGCGGCGTTGTACCGAGGCAGCACCGCACCCGCCAAATGGAAGACCGCCCGATGCGGGGCGATGGCGCTGCCGTTGGCCAGGACCGCGATGGCCACGTCCTCTTCGGGAAAGAGCTTCAGCGTGGTCGAGACCCCCGGCATGCCGCCGGTGTGGGAGACCACCCGATACCCCTGCTCGTAGTTGATGGCCCAGCCGAGGCCGTAACCCGTGGCCGTGTCGCCGGGGGTCTGGACCCGGTGCATCTCG
>JAEUJH010000923.1 GCA_016794825.1 Gemmatimonadota bacterium | reverse complement strand
TCGAAGGACGAGCAGGGTCGGGTCGACCCAAGTCCCGTTGGCTCGCAACCGGGCGATGGTGGGCCCGAGGTCGGCCGGAGCGCAGGGGCCGAGGAGGAAGGTGAGGAGCCCGGTCGGGCGGATCGAGCGGGCCTCTTCGTCAGTGCACGGATTGGGGAACCCGGTCAGGTGTTCGAGGCTCCGCTGTCCCGCGTCGGCGGCTTCGGCGACGGAAACGCTCTGGGGCACGTGACCCGCGAAGGTCCAGCCGAGTTCCTTGACGCGCGCGGCGATGGCGAGGTAACCCTCGCGCGGGATGGCGTTGTGGACCTTCACGAAATCCACGCCGAGGCGTCGCAGCGAGTCGACCCCGGCCCGTCCCTGCTCGGCGGTGCGAACCAGGAGGTGGGGCAGGGGTGGCTGCTGCCCGACCAGGTACGGCCCCGCAGCCACGATGCTCGGCCCGACCAAGGCGCCGGCGGCGATTCGCTGGCGCCAGGCACTGACCTGCGGGAACGAGTCGTTCATGTCGCGAACGCCGGTGACGCCGTTGACCGGATAGAGCGGCAGGAGGGCTTCTCCGCCCGGGATGCTGAGGTGGACGTGCATGTCCCAGAGCCCGGGGATCAGCCAGCGGCCCCGTCCGTCGATGGTGACGGCACCGCGGGGAATGGCGACGCGGTCGGTCGGACCGACGGCGGCAATCCGTTGCCCGGTGACGACCACCGTCTGGTTGGCCACGGTCGTGCCCGCGGCGACGTCGACGACCGCGACGCCGGTGATGGCGGTTGACTGGCCCAGGGCGGACGGGATCGGGCCGGCTCCGGCCAGCACCAGAAGGACTGACGGCACGATCGAACGCATCGACGCTCCGAGGCAGGGTTCGGAGCGGTGATACGAGAACGCCGGGCCGAAAGTTCCCGCCGCCGGGCGGGGCGCCCGGCTACATTCCCCGCCGATGCCGAACCCCCTGTACGCGCAGGTCGCCGTTCCGCTGCCGGTGCCGACCCCCTACACCTACGCCATTCCCGACACCCTGGTGGACCGGGTGGTGCCGGGGGCGCGGGTGGTGGTGCCGCTCCGGCAGCGGGAGGTGGTCGGGATCGTGGCCGCGGTCGACGAGACGCCCCCCGAGCGGGCGGTCAAGGAGATCCTGGCGGCGCCCGACGCCGAACCGGCGCTGCCCACCGGGCTGCTCCGGACCGCCGAGTGGCTGGCCGGGTACTACGGCTCACCGTTAGGCATCGCGCTCAAGGCCATGCTGCCGGCCCCGCTGTGGGGCGAGTCGCAGGTCGTCCTGGTGCTGGCCGACGGGGCCGCGGTGGGACGGGGCACCGCGGGCGAACTGGCGCAGTGGCTCGAGCGGAAGGGCGGCCGGGCCCCGATCCGGGCCGCCGAACGGGCCCTCAAGAAATCCCTCTGGGCGGTGGCCGACCGGCTGGCCCGGGTCGGCGCGCTGGCCCTCGAGGTCGAACCGGCGGCCCGGGAGCCGCAGCGGGCCACCTTCCGGGCGGTCGAGCTGGCCGTGCCGCTCGGTCTGCTGGAACGGGACGAGCGGTTTGCCCGTCGACCGAAGCAGCGGGCTCTCTACGAGGCGCTCGAGCAGGCCCAGGGGCCGCTCGCCCTCGAGCACGTGCGGGACCGGCACGGGATCGGCGACGGCGTGGTGACGGCGCTGGTCGAGGCGGGACTGGCGCGGATCGTCGAGATCGAGCGCTATCGCGATCCGTTCGCGGCCGAGGCGGCGACGGCGCCGCCCCTCGACCTGACGGCGCCGCAGCGGGCGGCGCTGGACGCGATCGAAACGATCCCGCCCGGCGAGGGCGCGCTGATCTTCGGCGTGACGGGAAGCGGCAAGACCCTCCTCTATCTCGAGGCCATCCGCCGGGCGGTGGACGCCGGCCGGGGCGCGATCATCCTGGTGCCGGAAATCGGGCTCACCCCGCAGACGGTGGCCCGGGTCCGGGGCGTGTTCGGCGACAAGGTGGCGGTCCTCCACAGCGCGCTCTCGGACGGGGAGCGCGCCGACGCCTGGCGGGCCCTCCGGCGGGGCGATCGGCTGGTGGCGGTGGGCCCGCGGTCGGCGGTGTTCGCCCCGATTCCGACGTTAGGCTTCGTGGTGGTCGACGAGGAGCACGAGGGGAC
>JAEUJH010000930.1 GCA_016794825.1 Gemmatimonadota bacterium | reverse complement strand
TCCGACGGGCCTTCGACGCCCGGACCCACTCGATGGTGTTCCTCCACATCGACCGGCAACTCGAATCGCTCCGGGGCGACCCCGCGTTCGAGGCCCTGGTCAAGCAGGTGGGGCTCTAGGGCGAGCGCGGCAAGGGCGGGCCCTTCCGCTCCAGGAACCGCCCCGGTTTGGCGCCCGTCATCGCTCCGTTCCGCAGGACCAGCGTCCCGTTCACCGCGACGTGCACCACCCCCTCGGCGTAGTGGTGCGGGTCGGTGTAGGTCGCCCGGTCCCGGATCGTGGCTGGGTCGAACACCACCACGTCGGCGGCCTTCCCGGGCGCCAGGGTGCCCCGGTCAGTCTGGGCCAGCCACTCGGCGGGAAGGCTCGTCATCCGCCGCACCGCGTCCTCGAGGCTCAGGACCTTCCGGTCCCGGACGTAGCGCGACAGCACCCGCGGAAATGACCCGTAGCTCCGGGGATGCGGATAGCCGGTGCCCGGCTCGACCAGATCGCCGTCGGACTCGAGCATGGCGGCCGGGTGGCGCAAGAAGCGCTCGATGTCGGCCTCGTCCATCCCGGTAAAGATCCCGATGAAGCCACCGTCGAGCTGGAGGCGGATGAGCGCCTCCACCGCCTCGGCAATGGTGGTGGGCCGGCCACCGTCGATCAGGAGGTCGGCCAGGGTGCGTCCGGCCAGGTCGGGACGTTTCGGGACCTCGCGGAATCGGATACTCTCGGGGCCCCGGCCGGCCTGCCGCGGAAACAGCGTCAGCATCTCGTTCACCAGGCGCGCTCGAGTGGCGGGCTCGGCCACTCGACGGGCAAAGGCCTCCGGGCCGTCGGCCAGGACCCAGGCCGGGAACATCAGGTCGGAATAGGTGCTGAACGCCTCGTAGGGATAGAGGTCGAACGCCACCTCGGTTCCGGCGGCCTTGGCCGAGTCGAGCAGGGCCAGGATCCGCTCGCTCCACCCCCACTGGGCGGCGCCGGTGACCTTGAGGTGGTTGATCTGCACCGGCAGCCCCGCCCGCCGTCCGATCTCCAGCGTTTGTCGGATCGATTCCATCGCCCCCGGCCCCTCGTCCCGCATGTGGGTGACGTAGATCCCCCCGGACGCGGCGGCGACCCGGGAGAGCGCCACCAGTTCGTCGGTGTCGGCGTAGGTGGCGGGGACGTACTCGAGGCCGGTCGACAACCCGAGCGCGCCCTGCGCCATGGAGGAATCCACCAGCGCCGCCATCCAGGCCAGTTCGGTGGCCGTCGGCCCGCGGTTGGCCAGGCCCATGACCCGCTTTCGGATCCAGGTGTGGCCCGAAAATAGGCCGACGTTAGGCGCCATCCGGACCCGGGCGGTGTATTCGTCGAGCGGGAAGGGCTGGTCCTGGCTGTGGAGCGGCGCCAGGGCCGTCGTGATGCCCTGCCGGATGAAATTCTCGGCCAGCGGGTGCTCGGTCAGGGTCACGAGGTGGGCGTGGTTGTCCCAGAACCCGGGGGCCACCACCAGCCCGCGGACGTCGATGGTGGTGCCCGCCCGGTGGCGACCGAGGTCCGGAGCGATGGCCGCCACGGTGTCGCCGGCGATGGCCACATCGGCGACGAAGGCGGGGGCGCCGGTGCCGTCGATGACGGTACCCCCCTCGAGGACCACGTCGTAC
>JAEUJH010000846.1 GCA_016794825.1 Gemmatimonadota bacterium | reverse complement strand
CGTGCTGGAAACCGTGCGCCAAGGGCTGGGGCGGGCGCCGCGCCCCGAGGACGCCGCCCACGGACTGGTGGCCGAGCTGGTCGGACGGGAACGGGAGTTCGCCGCCATCCTCGACGCCTGGGCCCGGGTGCGCGGCGGCGCTTCGGCCCATCTCCATCTGGTGGGGCACGCCGGCCTCGGCAAGACCCGCCTGCTCCAGGACCTGGAGCGGCGGCTCCGGTCGACCGGCGCCCGGGTGCTGTCGGTGCGGGCCAACCCGGGCGACCGAACGGTGGCCTTCGCGACCATCGGCGACCTCGCGACCAAGCTGGGGCCGATGCCGGGCCTGGCGGGGATTGCCCCCGCGACGGCCGACGTGCTGGTGAGCCTGAGCCCCTCCCTGTCGAGTCGGTTCCCCAACGCCCGCATCAGCCCGCCTAACGCCGAGTCGATCCGGCTCCGGACCGCGGCCCTCGAGGAGGCGCTGGCCGCGGTGGCCGACGAGAAACCGGTGGCGCTCCTGATCGACGATGCCCATTGGCTCGATGCCGAGTCGTTCCAGGTGCTCGATGGCATGGTCGGACGCCTCGACCATGCCCGGATCCTCGTCGTGCACGCCAGCCGCCCGGGACTCGGCCGCCCGCTCGCCGCGGCTCGCTCGGACGAGATCGGGCTCGAACCCCTGTCGCCCGGGGCGGTGCGCGATCTGCTCACCAGTCTCGGCCAGATGGGAGACGAGCAGCAACTCGCCGTGCTGGCCGAACGGCTCCAGCGCTCGACCGGCGGCTCGCCGCTCCTGGTGCTCGAGGCGCTCAAGCTGGCGCTCGACCGGGGAACCCTGGCGCTCGAGGACGGCGTCTGGACCGTCCTCGACCCGGCGGGCCTGATGGATCAGCTCGATGCCGGCAACGCGCTCCGGTCGCGATTGGCCGATCTCCCGGCCGACACCGCCTGGACCCTGCTCCTGCTCGCCACCATCGGATCGCCCCTCTCGACCAGCGAGATCGCCCAGGCGGTCCGGGCCCGCGACGGGCTCGATGAACAGCTGTGGACGCTCGAGCACCGCGGGTTTCTCCGCCGGGAACACGGCAGTTGGCGGCCGGCGCACGACGAAATCGCGGAATGCGCGCGGGCCCTGGCGTCGCCGGAACGGCGCGGGGCGGCCCACGCCGCCGCGGCCCGGGTCCTGGCGGCCGAGGGCCAGTCGTCGCTCGATGCCCTCGGTCGGGCGGGCCGCCACCTCGAACAGGCCGGCGACTGGCCTGGGCTGGAACGGCTCTTCCGTCAGATCGTGACTCGGGCCCGGTCGACCGGCGACCAGCGGAGTCTCGCGGACCTGGCCGCCACCGTGGTGTCGTCCCGCGAGGACGCGCACCGTCTCGTTCGGAGTCTCCCCACCCTGGTGCGCGTCGGCCTTCACTCCGGCCGACGACTGGCGCTGGTCGGTGTCCTGGCGCTGGCGGCCCTGGCGACGCTCCTGGCCCTGCGTTCGTTCGCGGGGTCGGAAGTAGTGACGGATCTGATGGTGCTCGCCAAGTCGTCCTCCGGCGGCGTGGAGGTGCGGCGGGTTCGGCTGGACCGCCGCGGGTGGCGGCCCGGCCGGGCCCTCCAGGTCGATGATTGGCGGTCGCCCGTCGTGGATCCGGTG
>JAEUJH010000818.1 GCA_016794825.1 Gemmatimonadota bacterium | reverse complement strand
GCGGAGCCGCTCGGCCAGGCCCAGAAGGCCAAGGCCCGGGCCACCCCCGGCTTCTGCCGCCATCCCGCGCCCCCGGTCTTCGACGGTAATCGCCACACCGCCCTCGCGATGCGTCAAGGTAATCCGGGCCTGATTGGTACCGGCATGCCGGGCCACGTTGCGGAGGCCCTCCTGGGCCACCCGGTAGAGCGACAGGGCCGCGGCCGGCGCCAGTCGCTCGAAGGCGTCATCGGCGGGAATGCCGAGTTCGATCTCGAGGTCGTCCGACACCTTGAGTTCACTGGCCAGGTTCTGAAGGGCCTTGGGCAACCCGAGGTGGTCGAGGATGGCGGGGTGAGCTCGGCGGGCCATGGCCCGCACCTCCTCGGCCAGGTCGTGCAGCTCCTCCCGGAGCCCTTCGATCCGCTGGGCGACGGCATCCGTCTGGGCCGGAATAATCCGGCCCAGGGCCGACAGTTCCCCGCCGATGAGCGCGACTCGTTGGATCACGTCGTCGTGAAGTTCGCGCGCAATCCGGGCCCGCTCCGCCTCCTGCGCCTCGACCAGGCCCTGGCTGAACCGCCGACCCTGTTCGACCTGCCGGCGCTGGGCCGCGACGATGACCCCGACGACGGTGGCCGTCAGGATCAGCGTGGCGATCCCAGACAGGATGTAGACCCAGAAGACGACCGTCGAGGTCCCCTGGCTCATCTAGGCCATCCTCGGCCACGGGCTTGGCTCGACGCCCTGCTGACCGCTGGGCGTGGCGCGCCAGACCCCGATGGCGACGAGCCCCCATCCGATGGCGCTGGCAAACTGATGGAAGTAGAACGCGAGGGCCACCAGGTCGGCGCGGATCTGGAACACGCCGGCCATGAACGGATCGAAAACGACCTCGGTCCCGTACACGGTCATCAGACCGACCGAGGTCCAGAACCAGGCCTGCTCGGTCCAGCGTTCAGCCGACACGCGAACCTGAGTGACCAGGGTGATGCCGGCGGCCACGGAGAGCGCCATGGCGTGGAGCGGGCCGGACACCGTACTGAAATCGGCATCGACCCCTTGGAGCCACTGCGCGGCCGCCCAACAGACGGCAAAGAGGATGGCAAGCAGCGCGACGGCCCGGCGCTGAGCGGGCCGGGGCTGCCACCGCGACAGCCCGGCCACGATCAACACGGTCCCGAACAACTTGGAGCCTTCGTAGACGATCCGGGTGCGCTGGCCCAGGGTGGCCAGGACCAGCGCCACGTAGGCGGCCGCGGTGAAGACCGCGACGCCCACGACCACCAGGCGGGTGCCGCGGTCGAGCGACCGCCAGCGCAGGGCGCCCCGAACCGTCGTGACCGTCAGGGCGAGGGTGACGAGGGTGCCGAGCAGGTAGTAGGGCCAGATCGGCATCCGCGCCGCCCGACGTCAGAACTGCAGTACGCCGTTGGTAACCGAGCAGAACGGCGGGCACCGCCATGGCTCATCGCCGATCGTGCCGACCAGGACGTCATTGCCCTTGGCGTCGATCCCGCAGAACAGCAGGGTGTATCGCCCCTCGTCGTCGATCCCGGCGTAAAAACGGATCCCCTCGACCCGCTCGTCCTTGAGGATCTTGTCGAAGATGTTGCGGCCGTACGCCAGCGGGGCACCGACCCCGGACTTGTCGCCATAGAGACCGAGGAACCGCTTCCGCATCCGCCGCGCCTGGGCGTGGGTGATCTGGTGCTGACTCTTGGCCAGGGGCGGAACCTTGCGGCCGGACCCGGTCGCCTTCTTGGGCTTCATGGGCTCTCTCTCAGTGGGCTGTTGTCGGAACTGTCCCCCAAGATTCGCCTGGGGGGCCGAAAGTACAAGTTAGGAAAAAACCTTGCTTTGGCGAAAGAGGCCGCGGTGCCGCGGGGGGACCGGAAACGACGAACGCCAGCCGGCAGGCTGGCGTTCGTCGGGTTGGATCTCAGTGCACCGCCCAGGGCTTGAACCTGGAACCTACTGATCAAGAGTCAGCGGGTCTTTCCTTTCTGGCAAACGCGATCCATCGTCGTATCAGGAATCTCCTATGGTACCCGCCCTTGACGGTTCGTACTGATTCCCCAAGATTCCCACCAGTGGGTTCCTAATGGGTTCCTGGCGAATCGGGAATGGCGGCGAGGATGGCT
>JAEUJH010000808.1 GCA_016794825.1 Gemmatimonadota bacterium | reverse complement strand
CCTGGGCCCGACGGAGCCGATCGCGAGCGACCTCGAGCAGCTCCCGGCCGCCGAGGACCGCGTAGAAATCGCTCTCGGTGCCGACCGCCGTCAGGAACCGGGCCTGGGCCTCGGTGGCCTTGGCGCTCTCGAGTTCGGCGCCGAGCCGCTTCAGGTCGGCGACCTTCCGGCCGCCCGTGAACAGCGCGAACCGGGCATCGGCCCGCGCCGAGACGATGCTGGTAGCGCGCTGACCGGTGCCGGTATTGAAGATCTCGACCGAGTACTTCGACAGATCGGTGCCGACGCTGAGCGAGGGCAGGACGAACGCGCTCCGGGCCGACTTCCGGGCCCACTCCGCGTTGGCCACCCCGCCGAGCGAGCGGATGTAGTTGGGGTCGAGCCGAGCGGCCCGATCGATGGCCTCCGCCAGGGTGACTCGCGGAATCGAGTCCGCGGCGGCCACCGACACGAGCAGGAGCAGACCGGCAATCATCGCGCGTCTCCCTGCGCCACGGCGGGCGTTCCCGCCTCCCGCTTCCGCCGGCCCCGGGCCAGCGCCTGATCGACCAGCGAATAGACGACCGGGACCAGGAAGAGGGTCAGAGCGGTGGAGAGGATGACTCCGCCCACGATCGCGTAACCGAGCGGACGACGGCTGGTCGAGCCGGCGCCGAGGCCCAGCGCGATCGGGATGGCGCCGGTGACCGTGGCCACCGAGGTCATCAGGATCGGGCGGAGCCGGATCCGGCCGGCCTCGAGCAGCGCGGCCAGGGTATCGAGGCCCCGCTCCCGGAGCTGGTTGGCGTATTCGACCAGGAGGATCGAGTTCTTGGTGACGAGACCGATCAGCAGGATCATCCCGATCTGGCTGTAGAGATTGATCGTGCTGCCAGCGATGAAGAGCGTGAAGATGGCACCGGTGACCGCCGGCGGCACGGCCAGGAGCACGGTAAAGGGGTGGACGATGGACTCGAACTGCGAGGCCAGCACCATGAACACCACCACGAGCGCCAGGACGAACGCGAAATAGAGGGCGCCGCCGCTTTCCTCGAGTTCCCGCGACTCGCCGGCCAGGGCGGTCGAGGCGCCGGCCGGAAGCACTTCGCCGGCCACCGCGCGGAGCGAGTCGATCGCCTCGCCGAGGGTAAAGCCGGGCGCCAGGCCCGCGCTCAGGGTGGCGGCCCGAATCCGGTTGAAGTGGTTGAGCTGTCGGGGCCCGACGTTCTCGGTGACCCGGGCCAGCTGATCGAGCTTGATCAACTCGCCGCCCCGGCCGCGGACCGTCAGGTCGCTCATGGCGGCGGGAGTGGCGCGGGCGTCGGGTTCGAGCTGGACCATCACGTCGTAGAGTTCGTTGTCGCGCGTAAAGGTGCTGACCCGCTGCCCGCCGAGGAGGGCCTGCATGGTGCTCGCCACATCGCGGACCGGGACGCCGAGGTCCTCCATCCGGTCGCGATCGTAGGCCACGGTCAGTTCCGGCTTGTTGACCCGGAGGTCGGTGTCGACGTTGATCAGCCCGCGGATCTGCCGGGCCCGGCGGATCAGGCTGTCCATGCCGACGACCAGCGAATCGAAATCGGGATGCCGGAGGACGAACTGCACCGGCTGCCCGAACCCGCCGAACGCGGGCGGATTGCTGCCGAACGCCAGCACGCCCGGAATGCTCGAGAGCTTGGGCTGGAGCTGGCCGAGCACGTCCATGACCGTGCGGTCGCGGTCGGCCCAGTCGGTCAGGCGGACGAACAGCATGCCGCTGTTGACCCGGCCGGCGCCGCCTCCGCCAAACGCCACCATGCTGTTCATGGTGTAGATCTCGGGGAGTTCGGCCAGGAGGTCCTCGACCTGCTTCTGGTAGCCGTCGGTGTACTGGATCGACGAACCCTCGGGCGCCACCACGTTGACCATGATCATCCCGCGGTCTTCGGCGGGGACGAACTCGCGCTTGAGGCCCCGGAAGACGAACCACGCCAGCACCAGCATGGCCCCGACGCCGACCAGCGTGGCGGCCCGGTGGCGGAGGGTCAGGCCCAGGAGCCGCCCGTATCCGGTGGCGAGCCCGTTGAAGGCCCGCTCGAACAGCCGGAACAGGGGTCCGTGGCTGTGGGGTACCCGGAGGACCTTGGCGCAGAGCATGGGTGTCAGCGTCAGCGCCACGAACCCTGAAATGGCCACCGCCGCGGCCACCGTGATCCCGAACTCGCGGAACAGCCGGCCGGTGGATCCCTTGAGGAACGCCAGCGGGGTGAAGACCGCGATCAGCGACACCGTGGTGGCGATGACCGCAAAGGCGATTTCGCGGGTGCCGTTGGTGGCGGCCTCGGTCGGCTCCTCGCCGAGTTCTTCCTGGCGGCGGTA
>JAEUJH010000763.1 GCA_016794825.1 Gemmatimonadota bacterium | reverse complement strand
CCGGCGATCCCGACTCGGGCAACGTCCGGTTTGCCGGCCAGGAGGCGATGATCGTCTTCCAGGACGTGTTCGTGCCGTGGGACCGGGTCTTCCTCCACGGCGAGACCGACTTCGCGGCGATGCTGGTCGAGCGATTCACCTGCTACCATCGGCGGAGCTACGTCTGCAAGACCGGCGTGGGCGACGTCCTGATCGGCGCCGCCGCCGCCGCGGCCGAGCATAACGGCGTCGAGGGCGCCTCCCACGTCCGCGACAAGCTGGTGCAGATGACGTACCTGAACGAGACGGTCTATGGCGTGGGCCTGGCGGCCAGCCAGCAAGCCCGGGCGACCGCCTCGGGCGTCATGCTGCCCGAAGACATGCTCGCCAACGTCTGCAAGCACCACGTCACCAGCGTGCCCTTTGAACTCGGCCGCCTGGCGCAGGACCTGGCGGGCGGGCTGATGGTGACGATGCCGTCGCTCGGCGACCTCGACGATCCCGACGTCGGACCGCTCCTCCGGAAATACCTCCAGGCCCGCGCCGACGTGCCGACCGCCACCCGGCTCAAGATCCTTCGGCTGATCGAGAACATGACCCTGGGCCGCAACGCGGTCGGCTATCTCACGGAGTCGTTGCACGGGGCGGGATCGCCGCAGGCACAGCGGATCCAGATCGGACGGGCCATGGCGCTCGACGTCAAGAAGAACCTGGCCCGGCGCCTCGCGGGCCTCGAACCCACGGACCCGCCGGCCTCCGCCTGAGCCATGCACGTCGTCCTGCTGTATCACGAACGGGTCCCGGTGGCCAAGTACGGGGGGACCGAGCGGATCGTCGTGTGGCTCGCCCGCGGTCTGGCGGAGGCGGGCCATCGCGTCACCCTGATCGGGCCGCCGGGCTGCAAGCTGCCGGAGGCGGAGTACGTGCCGGTCGACGCCAAGGCGGTCGGCCAATGGGATTTCGACGTCCGCCCCCACCTGCCGGCCGGCGCCGACCTGATCCACGCCCACCGGCCGTTCATTCCGATCGCCGAACTCCCGTCGCTCTGGACCATGCACGGGATCCGGACCAGTCACCGCACCTACCCCGATCACATGGTCTGCCTGTCGGAGGACCACGCCCGCCGGATGGGGTGCCGGACGGTGGTGCCGAACGGGATCGACCTCCGCGAACTCCGGTTCGAGCCGGCCAAGGCCGACTTCGATCTCTTCCTGGGCCGGCTCCGGACGATCAAGGGATGGCGGTGGGCCATCGAGGGAGCCCGCCAGGCGGGGCGGAAGCTGGTCGTGGCCGGCGGGTGGCGACCCTCGTTCCGCCCGGGCCTCCGCTTTGCCGGCGAGGTGGGGGGCGAGGAAAAACGCGAACTGCTGGCCCGGGCCCGCTGCCTCTGGATGCCCGCCCTCTGGGACGAGCCCTTCGGTCTGACCCTGATCGAGGCCCTCGGCAGCGGCACCCCGGTGCTCGGAACCCGCCGCGGCGCCCTCCCGGAAATCGTCACCCCCGACGTCGGGGCGTTAGGCGACACCCTGGACGAACTGGTCGAACTCCGCGCCGGGATCGACACCATCGATCCGGCGGCCTGCCGGGCCCGGGTCGAGGCCCGGTACACCCACCGGACGATGACCGAAGGCTACCTGGCCGTCTACCGGCACCTGCTCGACACCGGGACCCTCCCCACCCATCTTTGACGCCCTCATGTTCGAATACCAGCTGCTCCGGACCGAGGGCGCGGCCCGGGCCGGCCTGCTCCACCTGCCCCACGGTCCGGTCGAGACCCCGGCGTTCATGCCGGTCGGAACGTTAGGCGCCGTCCGGGGACTCCACCCCGGCGAGGTCGAGCGGGCCCGGGCCCAGATCATCCTCGGCAACACCTACCACCTCCACCTCCGCCCGGGGGAGGAGGTCGTCCGGCAGCTGGGCGGGCTCCATCGGTTCACCACCTGGCCCAAGCCGATGCTGACCGACTCCGGCGGGTTCCAGGTCTTTTCGCTCGAGACCCTCCGGAAGATCTCCGAACAGGGGGTCGAGTTCACCAGCCACGTCGACGGCAGCGCCCGGTTCCTGTCGCCCGAGAAGGCCATGGAGATCCAGTGGGCCCTCGGCGCCGACATCGCCATGGCGTTCGATCACGTGGTGCCCGGCGGCGCCGCCCGCGAGCTGGCCGAGGAAGGGATGGAACGGTCGCTCCGCTGGCTGGAACGGTCGCGGACGGCCCACCAGGCCGTGGCCGACCCGGCCCGGCAGACCCTCTGGCCGATCGTCCAGGGCGGAACCTTCGCCGACCTCCGGCGCCGGTCCCTGCTCGGCTCCCTGAACCTCGGCGACTGGACCGGAACCGCCATCGGGGGGCTCTCGGTGGGCGAGCCCAAGCCCGTGATGCATCGGATCTTGGAGGAGCTGGAACCGGACCTGCCCCGGGGTCGGCCCCGTTATCTTATGGGGGTCGGGTTCCCGGAAGATCTGGTGGAGGGAATCGCCCGAGGGGTCGACCTTTTCGATTGCGTCGCCGCCACTCGGAACGGCCGCCACGGCAGCGCCTGGACGATGACCGGCCGGGTCAACATCCGGAAGGCCACCAACCGGACCGCCGAGGGCCCGTTGGACCCGACGTGCGACTGCGAGACCTGCGCCCGGTTCTCGCGCTCTTACCTCCGCCACCTGTTCGTGGCGGAGGAAATGCTGGGGCTCCGACTGGTGTCCCTGCACAACATTCGATTCCTGGTGCGGATCGGCGAGCAGGCCCGCGCCGCCATCCTCGACGGCCGCTTCGCGAGCTGGCGACGGGATTGGCTCGACCGCTACACCCGAGGTGACGACGGATGACGACTTTGTTCTCGCTGGCCCTGATGGCCCCGACCGATGGCTCGAGTTCCGGCCTGATCGTGCTGGTGGTGCAGTTCGCCGCCCTGATCGGCATCTTCTACTTCCTCCTGATCCGCCCCCAGTCGCAGGCCCGGAAGAAGCACGCCGAGCTGCTCGCCGGCCTCAAGAAGGGCGACGAGGTGGTGACCGCGGGCGGGGTCATCGGCAAGGTGAAGGAGATCAAGGATCAGCGGATCACCATCGAGAGCGGCACCGCCCAGCTGATCGTCGAGCGGAACCGGATCGTCCAGGTCGGCAGCGAGGTCTCGCCGACGGCGGCTCAGTAATGGCCCTGCTCGACATCCACCTCCTCGGCTCGGCCCCGCTGCGGGCCCGGAGCGCCGAGGTCGCGACGGTCGACGACCCGATGCGGCAGTTCATCGACGACCTGTTCGAGACCATGGACGCCGCGGAGGGCGTCGGGCTGGCGGCCAACCAGGTCGGCGTCACCCAGCGGGTGGCCGTCGTCGGGGTCGAGGACGATCGGTTCGCGATGATCAACCCGGTCATCACCAGCGCCGAGGGCCGGATCCGCGCCGAAGAGGGCTGTCTGTCGATCCCGGGGATCTACGGCGAGGTGACCCGCCCCGAGCGGATCGTCCTCGAGGCCCTCGACCGCGACGGCAAGCCCTACCGCCGGGAACTCGAGGGCTACGTGGCCCGGGCGGTCCAGCACGAAATCGACCACCTCGACGGGGTCATCTTCCTCGACCACCTGAGCCTGCTCAAGCGAGAGCTGCTGCTCCGGCGCTGGAAGAAGGACCACCGGGGCGAACCCCTGATTCGCAAGGTCTCTGCGGAGGGCGGCAAGCAGCGGTAATGCGGATCGTCTTCTTCGGCACGCCGGAGTTCGCGGTGCCGAGCCTCGAAGCGCTGATCGACCTCCGGGAGTCAGTCGTCCTGGTGGTGACCCAACCCGACCGACCCCGCGGCCGTTCCCGATCGAACCTCGAGCCCTCGCCCGTCAAGGCGCGGGCCGAGTCGCTGGTCATCCCGGTGAGCCAACCGATCCGCCCCCGCGGCGACGAGTTCCAGGCCGAACTCGCGGCCGCCAAGCCCGACCTCGGGGTGGTGGTGGCCTACGGCCACATCCTCCGGCCCGAAATCCTCGCCATTCCGCCGCTCGGGATGATCAACGTCCACGCGAGCCTCCTCCCGGCCTGGCGGGGCGCCGCCCCGATCCAGTGGTCGATCGCCCACGGCGACCGGACCACCGGCGTCACCATCATGCGAATGGAGGCGGGACTCGACAGCGGCCCCGTCCTCCTGACCCACGACACGCCGATCGGGCCCGACGAAACCGGTGGCCAGTTGACCCAGCGGCTGGCCCGGCTCGGCGCCAAGGCCCTCCGCGAGGCCATCGAGCGGATCCGGTCAGGCACGGCCACCTATACCCCGCAGGACCACGCCCGCGCCACGCTGGCGCCGAAGATCGGGCGGGAGGTGGCCCGGCTCGACTGGAATCTGCCGGCGGACGCCGTGGCCAACCGGATCCGGGCGTTCGACCCCGCGCCGGGCGCCTGGTCGACGTTAGGCAACCAGGAGGTCAAGTTCTTCCGGCCCCGGCCGGTGGCGGGCGAGGGCGCGCCGGGCACCATCCTCGCCGCCGGGGGCGGGGCGCTCGTGGTGGCGGCGGGCTCGGGCGCGGTGGACGTCGGCGAGGTCAAACCCGCCGGCCGCGGCCGGATGAAGGCGGCCGAGTGGCTCCGCGGCAACCCGGCGGCGCCGGGGAGCCGGTTCCGGTGAGACCCCTGCCCCGCCTGCTCGCGCCGACCGACGACGCCATCGCCACGGCCGACGACTTTCCGATCCGGGTCGCCGCCATCGCCGCCGCCGGGCCGGCGGTCGGGATCGTGGTGAGCGTCCCGGCGGCCGACCCAACCCGGCGGCGGGCCATCCTCGACCGGGTCCGGGCCCTGACCGGGCCGCCCGAAGCGGCGGTGCTGGTCGACGACCCGTCGTTAGGCAC
>JAEUJH010000726.1 GCA_016794825.1 Gemmatimonadota bacterium | reverse complement strand
GCTGACCTCGGCCGGTGGCGCGGAGACGGCTTCCTGCTCGAACTTGATGCCGCGGGCGTCGAACGACGACCGCACCCGCCCCGCCAAGGTTTCGACCAGCGTTCCGAACGCCTCATTCGCTCCTTCATCCCACGCCATGGTTTCGCCGAGGATGGCCCCCGCAAACCGCTCGGCCTCGGCTCGCGCCGCGTGGATCAGCACGGTCACGGCGGCCCGTCCGTCGCCCGTCACCAGCCGGGAAGCCATGGCCGCCTCGGTGGGAACCTGCGCCGCGTCGGCGTCGGACAGCCGCTCGACCTCGAGCTGCGTCATGACCCCGAACGTCTGCTGCGCGGCCGAGATGACCTCCGGACCGATGCCCTCGATGGCGGCCTTGATCGACTCGAGGAGGTCGTCGCCCGTGGTGATGGCGGTCCACCGCTCGTGGAGGACCTCCGGCACGAATGACTTCCGGATCGTCCCGTCGAACGGCGACACGTCGGCCGGGGGCTCGTCGGAGTGCAAGAGATACACGACCTCCGGAGGCGAGGCAAGCGTCCGGAGATGGCCCGCCAGGAGCTTTTCGTTGAGCAGCCCGAGCCCGTCCGACAGGCACACCACGCTCGGCTGATGCTCGCTGGCCATCGCCAGCGCCCGCGGCCCCGACCCGCATTCGACCACCTCGTACTTGCCCCCGAGGTAGCTCTTGAAGAACTCCCGGAAGTTCGGATCCGGATCGGCAATCAGGAGCCGGGGACGGACGTTGCCGTTCTCGGACCGGCGCCGCGAGGTCTTGGGGCGGGTCCGGATTTCCTGAATGACCCGACCGAGCCGTTTGGTGGCGGCCGCGACGTCGAGCGGCTTGAGGAGGTACTCGGAGATTCCGAGCTTGATGAGTCCGGTGACGAGTTCACGCTCGCTCGAGGCCGACACGGCCACGACCGGCAGATCCGCGTGGGTGCCCGACGCCCGGATGGCCTGGAGCAGTCCGAAGCCGTCGAGCAACGGCATGTTGACGTCGGTGACCACCAGGTCGGGGACGTCGGTCTCCAGCGCCAGCAGCGCCTCCAGGCCGTTTTCCGCCTCGACGACGTCGGCCCCGAACGAACTCGAGAGCAACCGCCCGAGGATCCGGCGGGTTGCCGCATCGTCCTCGACGACCAGCACCTTCATCGCATCGTCTCCGGCGTGAGGTGGCCGGTCGCGGTCAGCACCCGAACGAGGCGCTTCTCGACCGCCGCCAGGTTGAGAGGCTTGCGGAGGTAGTCGGCCACGCCGAGTTCGATCATCCGCATCACCACGTCGCGTTCGCCCGCGGCCGAGATCGTGATGACGGGAAGGCTCGCGAAGCGGGGGTCGGCCCGGAGCTTGGCGAGCAGGTCGGGACCGTCGACGATCGGCATCGCGACGTCGAGCAAGACGAGGTCGGGCGGCTCGGCGTCGGCCGCCAGGAAGCCGGCCAGGCCGTCCACCGCCTCCCGCACCACCGCGCCGAACCGCTTTTCCAACAAGCGGGAAAGCACCTTGCGAGTGGTTGCGTCGTCATCGACGATCAGTACGTTGAGTGCCACTCGCGCGCCTTCCTCGAGTCCGAGTACCATTGACCATGCCTGCCCGCCCTGCCGCCCACTCTCCCCTGCTCTGGCGCGACGACGCTGGGCCGGTCGTCGACCGGGCCGCCGCCCTGGCCCATCTCGCCGCCGCCGACCCGGACCTCGGTCGAGCCATTCGGCTCGTCGGACCGCTCGACCTCGAGCCACCCGACCTGCGCTCGCCGTTCCACTACCTCCAGCGGGCCATCATCTACCAGCAACTGTCCGGCAAGGCCGCTGGTACTATCTTCGGCCGATTTCGCCGGATCTATAGCCCCGGAGGCCGCCGGAACCCGACCCCTGACCAGGTTCTGACCACTCCC
>JAEUJH010000653.1 GCA_016794825.1 Gemmatimonadota bacterium | reverse complement strand
CCCGCAGCACGAAGCCCGCGAACCCCTGCGCCAGGTAGGTGTCCTTGAAGACCGGCGTCAGCCGAGTCGGCGGGAACTTCCGTCGGTGGACCATCAGCGAATCGCCGGCGGCCCGGATTTCCCACGTCACGTCGACTTCCGGACTCCGGTAGCGGCCCACCAGCGCGTTCCGATCCGCGGCCGTCGGGGTCCATTCGGTCACCCGGGCATAGCTCGACGGTTCGCCGGTGGGCGCGCGGAATCGGAGGGTGCCGTCGGGGAGCAGGGCCAGCGTGGCGGGGCCGTTGGCCACGAGCCAGGATCGATCGGTGCCGGTGACCCGGAGCGGCGCGCCTCCCGAGGTCGCCCCGCCGGTCCGCCACAGCGCCAACCCATTCTCGGTCACCAGCCGACCGATTCCCTCGACCGATTCGCTCCAGTAGAGGCCCTCGGCACCGGCAACCGCCGCGGCCGACACCTGAGCCGGCACCGGCGGGATCGGCCCCAGTTCCTTGTCGAGAAAGATGTCGGCGGTCTGCTCGGCCAGCCGGGTCGGATTGGCCACGCCGGACGAGTTGCAGAGGACCGAGACGCCGGACTGGGTCTTCGGGAAGTTGAGCAGGTGGGACGAGTACCCCGGGTCGCCGCCGCTGTGGGAGATCGTCGGCACGCCGCGATACTTGCCGACGAACACGCCGAGCGCGTAGGACAGGGTGTCGCCGGAGGCGAGGACGCCGGGCCGGGTCAGTTCCTCGATGGCCGCGGGTCCGCCGAGCAGTCCAGTGGCCAGATGCTGGTGCCAGCGGGCCAGGTCGACGACGGTGGTGAACAGGCTGGTGGCGCCGACGGTCGAGTAGTTCGGCACCGTTTCCTTCCATTCGCCGGAGCGGAAGGTGTGACCGCGGGTCCGTTGGGCGACGATGTGGAGGTTGTCGTCGTGGAAATGCGTCTGCGTCATGCCGAGCGGCTTGAACATGGCCGAGTCGGCAAACTCGCGGAGGCTCTGACCGGTCACCCGCTTGACGATGACGGCGGAGAGCGTAAAGCCGGAATTGCTGTAGAGCCAGTCGGTGCCGGGCGAAAAGTTGAGACCCTTCTGCGCCGTGACCACGTCCATCACATCCTGCTCGGTGATCAAGTCGTCGCCCAGCCGCCAGCCCGAGGTAATGAGCAGGCTCCACTGGTCGCGGATGCCGCCGGTGTGGGTCAGGAGGTGACGGATGGTGACCGGGCGCTCGTAGGCGGGCACTTCCGGGAGGTACTTCCGGATGTCGTCGTCGAGCGAGAGCCGACCAGCCCGGGCCAGCAGCACCAGACTCATGGCGGCGAACTGCTTCGACACCGACGCGACGTGGAACACCGAGTGGGGCGTGATGGCCAGGCCCTGCGCCATGTCAGCCATGCCGTAGCCCTTCGAGAAGACCAGCTTGCCGCCCTGGACCACCCCGACGGCGCAACCCGCCCGGTCGGTACCCCGATGAGCGGCAAAGACCGAGTCGACCCGGCTGGCCAGGTTCTGGGCTACGAGCGACGAGGAAGCCAGGGACAGCGCGACGAGGACGCCGGCGGCAAGGCGAGTTGGGCGGGTCATGGCAATCCGGTTCGGAGTGGGTCCGTCCCAATCTACCACCCCCCGCCACGCACGCGCGGTCGCCGGCGACAGGCGGGCCGGGCTCAGCGCGCTCCCCGGTTAGCTTTGCCCCATGCGCATCGTTCGGCTCGGCCTGTTGCTGTCGCTCGTCGCCGGGCAAACGGCACTGTCCCAGGAATGTCGCCCGGCGCGGACGGCTCTGGTCCTGAGTGGAGGGGGCGTCAAGGGACTGGCCCACCTGGGCGTGCTCCGCACGCTTGACAGCCTGGGGATCCGACCCGACCTCATCGTCGGGACCAGCATGGGCGCCATCGTGGGCGCCCTGTACGCCACCGGGTACGACGCCCGGGCCATCGATTCGCTGCTGGCCGCCCTTCCGATCTCCGAGATCGTCACCCCGTTCCGCCCGCCGGCGCCCCATCCGTGGGACGGACGTCTGCCGCACCTGTTCCTGGTGCGGGGCCGCCGGGGCTTTACCCTGCAGACCGGCATCGTCGACGAGGCGCAGCCGAACGCCCGCCTCAACGCAGCCATGCTGCACGGCAACCTGACGGCGCGGGGGCGGTTCGATCGCCTGCCGATTCCCTTCCTGGCCGTGGCGACCGATCTCCGCGACCGCAGCACGGTGGTACTTGGTGAGGGCGATCTGGCCCGGGCGGTCCGCGCCAGCAGCGCCATTCCCCTGGTCTTCCCGCCCGTGGTTCTGGGCGACTCGATTCTCGTCGACGGCGGCCTCTCGGCCAACATCCCGGTGGCGGAGGCGCGGGCGGCCGGGGCCGAGCGGGTGATCGTGTCGGACGTGACCGAGCACCCGCAGGCCCGGCTCGATGTCGAATCGCCGCTGGCGCTGGCCGACCAGCTGCTCGGATTCCTGTTTCAGCAGGCGCCGGCCAAACTCGGCCCAGACGACATCATGGTCCGACCGGCGGTCCAGGGCTACCGGAGTCTGGATTTTTCGGCCGAGGCGGTGGCGGATGTGTTGAGCAAGGGTCGGCAGGCCGCGGATTCGACCATCGGGCGGGCCCGGTGTCTGCCCAGCGGCCCCTCGCCGACGCTGCGGCCCCTGCCGGGGTCGCTGACCGACTGGCGGGTACGGTCGGAGCGCGCCACCGACAGCATCCTGGTGTCGCGGATGCTCCGGCTCGAGGCCGGGGCGCCGCTCGATCCGGTTCGGCTGGCGGATCGACTGGTGGGCCTGGCCGACGCCGAAGCGTTGCGGGGCGTCTGGCTCAATCCGACCGGCACCGACTCGGCGGTCTCGTTCTCGATCGATCCGCTGGAGAGCCCGAGCACGGTCGGGGGCGCGGGCATTGCGTACGATCACGAGCAGGGGGGCAAGGCCTGGGCCGGCCTGTTCGCGCGCCGCGCCTTCGGCACCACGCTCGAGGCGAGTGGCCTCCTCTCGCTCGGACGGCTTCAGCGGGAACTGTACGGCACCGCGCTCTGGCACT
>JAEUJH010000641.1 GCA_016794825.1 Gemmatimonadota bacterium | reverse complement strand
GGGATCCAGACGACCGACCCGAGCTTCGGGATGCCGGCCGTGTGGATCTCGCCCGACCTGCGCCTCGACGCCGAGGCGGCGGGCTACTCGGTCCACGAGCCGTCGACGGTCCTTGCCACCCACCTGATGGAGACGGTTCGGCAGCACGCCGCCGACCTGCTCACCCGGCAGCACACCCGGGAGCTGATCGACGGGGTCAAGGAAAGCCACCCGGCCCTGGTCGACGACGTGGTGCCCAACAAGCTCTCGCTCGGCACCGTTCATCGGGTGCTCCAGCGGCTCCTCAAGGAGGGGCTCCCGATCCGCGACCTGGTCAGCATCCTCGAGGCGCTCTCCGACGGCGCCGACCAGACCAAGGACCCGGAAACCCTCACCGAGCACGTTCGCCGGGCCCTCGGCTCGGTCATCCTCCAGCTCTACGAGCAGGGCGACGGCAGCATCCGCGGCATTACGGTGGGCCCCCGGCTCGAGGCCGCCCTGATGCAGCTGTTCAGCCCGCGGCCGCTCCGCGATGGCGCCCGCACCATGGATCCCGACGAGCTCACCGAGGCCCTCCGGCGCCTCAACGAACTGGTCGCGAACCATCGGCGCGACGGCCATTGGCCGGCCCTGATCGCCCCGCCCAGCCTCCGGGTCGGGATCCGCCGGCTGGTCGAACCCGTCCTGCCCAAGCTGCCGGTCCTGTCGTTAGGCGAGCTGCCGACGCAGGCCCCGATCCTCAGTCTCGCCACCTGGGAGCTGTCCCGTGCCCATTAAGACCCTGGTCGGCCCCAACGTGGCCCTCCTCCTCAAGCAGGCCCAGACGGCCATCGGCGCCGACGCCATCATCCTCCACGTCCGCCGGCTCCGGACGGCCGACGGGGTCCAGTTCGAGGTGGCGGCCGCCGATCCGGTCACCGCGGCCCGGAGCGACCTGACCGTCCGCGGCACCCCGAACCGGGTGCTCGAGGCCATGGCGCCGGCTCCCGCCGCGAGCGGCCCACTGGTCATCGCCGTCGTCGGGCCGACCGGGGCCGGGAAGACCACCACGATCGCCAAGCTGGCCACCCACCCCCGGGTCTTCGGCGGCTGGCGGGTGGGCCTGATCGGACTCGACACCTTCCGGATCGGGGCGATCGAACAGCTCCGCACCTACGCCGACATCGCCCGGATCCCGTGCGCCATTGCCTACGGCGGCGAGGATCTCGACCAGGCCAGGGCGCGCCTGGCCGACCGGGACGTGATCCTGGTCGACACCCCGGGCCGGAGCGCCGGCCATCGGCTCGATCGGGAGTTCAGCCATCAGCTGATCCAGCGCCTCGAGCCGGCCGAGGTCCACCTCGCCATTCCGGCCGGAACCGCGCCCCATCTGGCCCGCGCGATCATCCGCGACAGCCGCAATGCCGGGGTCACCCATCTGCTGGTGACGAAGTGCGACGAGGCGCCCGACGAGACCGGCGTCCTCGACCTGGCGGTCGAACTCGGGCTGCCGATTCGGTGGACCACCGACGGCCAGGACGTCCCCTTCGATCTGGCCTCGGCCGAGGAACGGGTCGCCGCGTCGCGACTCAGCCGTCAGCTCGGCGCGGGCTACCGGGAGGCGGTCGCATGAGGGATCAGGCCATGCAGTTGCGGCAACTCGCGGCCGACCAGCCGCGCGAGCCGGACGACCGACCCGGCACCCCGGTGTTCGTGATCGGGAGCGGCAAGGGCGGCGTCGGCAAGTCGGTCATCTCGGTGCTGCTGGCCCAGGCCTACGCGGCCCGGGGCGCCCGCGTCCTGCTGGTGGACGGTTCCCAGAACCTCGGTCACCTCCACGTGCTCCTGGGTGTCAGCATCGACGCCCGCCTCGAGCACGTCCTCAAGGGTGAGGTCGAACCAGCCGAACTGGTCCGACCGGTTTCCGAAGGACTCTGGCTCCTGCCGAGCGATTCCGGCGCGGAGGCACTCTACGCGCTTCCGGCGGTGGATCAGGCCCGGCTGCACCACCGCCTGGCGGCCATCTACGACCAGTTCGATCTCGTGGTGGTCGACGCCGGTCCCGGTCTCGAGACGGTCGTCCGCCTGGCCACGATGGGCGGTACCCGGTTGATCGTGGTGACCGTGCCCGAGGTGGCCGCGCTGACCGATGCCTACGCCCTGATCAAGCTGGTCCACGCGCAGCTCCCGACGCTGCCGGTGGACGTCGTCATCAATCGGGCGGTCGATCCCGAGGACGTCGCCCGCGCGTTCGAGCGCCTGGCCGTGGCGGCCGACCGCTTCCTTGGCAAGCTCCTGGCCCCCATCGGGGGCCTGTCCGAAACGTCCGCTCTCCGCGATGCGATGCGCCGCCCCGGCGGCGTCCTCGCCGACGCGGCCCTCGCCCCGCTGCGACGCGAAGTCGCCGAGGTCGTCAACGCGTTACCCCGGATCACTGAACCGGCGCCGGTCGTGGAACCGGCGGGAAGGTCAGCATGACCGCCGTTACCGATGCCCTGTGGGATCGTTTCGCCAAGCACCGCGATCCCGAAGCCCGCGCCCAGCTGCTCGACCGTTACCTGGGACTGGTTCACCACTGCGCCCGCGACATGGCCAACCGGGTCGGTCATGCCGTCGAGTTCGATGACCTCCTTGGCGCCGGGACGCTCGGCCTGGTCCAGGCGCTGGAAGGGTTCGATCTCTCCCGCGGCCTCGCGTTCAGCACCTACGCCATGCGGCGGATTCGCGGCGCCATCCTCGACGAACTCCGGAGCCGCGACTGGCGGCCACGGAGCGTCCGGACCAAGGGCCGCCAGATGGCCGCGGTCGTGTCGGCGCTCGAGACCCGGTTCGGCCGGCCTCCGGGGCCCGAAGAGGTCGCTCGCGCCCTCGGCGTCGATCTCGACACCTATTTCCGGATGCGGGAGGACGTCAACGGCGGGATCATGGTCTCCCTCGCCGGCACCGTGGCGCGGGGTGGCGATGACGCCCTCAAGCTCGAGGAGACGATCGCCGACCCGACCGGCGGCGAGGCCTTCGAGGACGTCGGGCGCCGGGAGACGTTCCAGCGGATCAAGCTCGCGATCCAGCGGCTGCCTCCGCGGGAGCGGACGGTATTGTCGCTCTACTACTACGAAGAACTGAACCTCAAACAGATCGCCGAGGTGCTGCACGTCACCGAGTCGCGGATCAGCCAGATCAGGACCCAGGCGCTCCGCCGACTCCGGGAACAGCCCCTCGTGAACGGGGAGGACGCGTGAACCGCCGTCTCTGGGGCATGGTCGTGGTGGTGCTGTTCACCCTCGGGGGAGTTTCGTTCGCCACCGGGTCGCGGGAGCAGGCCGCGCAGGTGCTGGCCCTCGCCGCCCGGGGTGCCGCGGCGGTCGAACGGGCCACGGCGGCCCTGACCTGGCCCGTGGTGGCCGGACTGGCCGGCGCCTTCGTCGTGCTGGGCGGCGTCCTCGTCGCCGTCCGCCGATGGCGCCGGCGGCCGCGGGCCGGATTCGCGGAGCCCTGGCGCACGGTCATCGAGCTGGCCCGGAAGGGTCAGAACGCCGGGGCCATTGCCCGCGCGACCGGACTCTCCCAGGACGCGGTCCGGATCGTGCTCGCGCCGGTGGCGGTCGACCAAATCGACCCCCGGGGCAAGTCCTTCCGGTCATCGCCGCCGGAGGGCGGTTCCGCTCCACCCACCAACCCGCCGGGCCGGTCCCGGTGAACTCGTTGCCGCGGCTCGACTTGCCTAACGGGTGCCGGGCGTCGGCCCGGCCGTCCGGGCGCGGCACATCGGTTGCGCCTGGCCCGGTCGGAGGCACCACATGATCGGATTCCAGGGCATTCTGACCGCGGCGCGGACCCTGTCGTACTACAACCGACGGCAGGAGATCACCGCCAACAACCTCGCCAACGTCGGCACGGCCGGCTTCAAGGCCGACCGCCTGGTGGCCCATCGGGTGGGTGGCCTCGAGTCGCCCGTGCCGGTCGAAGCCACCGACCTGTCGCAGGGCAGCCTCCGGATGACCGGCCGGCCGCTCGACGTGGCGCTCGAGGGGCGCGGCTTCCTGGTGGTCGAAACGGCGGGCGGCGAACGGCTGATTCGGGGCGGCAGTCTCAAGCTCGACGGCCAGGGCACCCTCGTCACCAGCGACGGCGACCCCGTGCTCGGCGAACAGGGCCGGATCGTCACGACCGGCGGCTCGATCGAAATCGGTCCCGACGGCACGATCACCAGCGACGGGCACGCCGTCGACCAGCTCCGGGTGGTCCTGCCCGACGAGGGAGCGGCGCTCTTCAAGGAGGGCGCCAGCCGGTTCCTCGTGGCCCAGGAGCAGGGTACCCGAGCCGCGCCCGATGTGCGGGTCCGGCAGGGCCAGCTCGAAGAAGCCAATCTCGATTCGATCGGCGGGATGGTCTCGCTGGTCGAGATCCAGCGGGCCTACGCCGCCAGCGTCACCGCGCTCCGCACCATGGATGGCGTCCTCGGCGCCGTCACGACCGACGTCGCACGCGTCTAGGAGAACGACCCATGAATCCGGCTCTGCGGACTTCGGCGAGTGGCATGATCGCCCAGCAGCGAATGATCGATGTCATCGCCAACAACCTGGCCAACGTCAACACCACCGCCTTCAAGCGAAGCCGCGCCACCTTCGAGGACGTCCTCTACGAGACCCTCCAGGGCGAGTCGCTGGTCAACTATCAGAGCAACGAGACCGTCGCGCCGATCCAGGTCGGCAAGGGCGTTCGGGTGGCCAACGTGCTCCGGTTCCATCAGCAGGGCACCGTCGGACAGACCGGCCGGCCCTTCGATCTCGCGATCGAAGGCGATGGCTTCTTCCAGATCCAGCGGCCCGACGGCAGCCTCGGCTACACCCGGGACGGCAGCTTTACCCTCTCCAACACCGGTGCGCTGGTCACCGGTTCCGGCTACCTGGTGCAGCCCGGGATCACCATCCCCGCGGACGCCGCGTCGGTCACCATCTCGCCGAACGGCATCGTCGCGGTCCAGTCGGGCGAGGCGGGCGCGGCGCCGGTCGAGATCGGCCGGGTCGAGCTGGTCCGGTTCGCCAACCCGACCGGCCTCGAGAGCCTCGGGGAGAATCTCTATCGCGAAACCGTCGCGAGCGGACAGCCGATCACCGGGCAGCCCCAGGATGCGGGCTTTGGCCGGGTGGTCCAGGGCGCCCTCGAGGGCAGCAACGTCGAGATCGTGGTCGAAATGACCGACATGATCGCGGCGCAGCGCGCCTACGAGATCAACGCCAAGGCGATCCGCGCCACCGACGACATGATGCAGAGCACCAATGATCTGGTTCGGTAACCTCCTCCTCGCCCTCGGCCTGACCGTCGGCGACGAACCGCCGGAGGCGCTGGCCGCCCGGGTTCGGGCCGCGGTGGCCGAGCAATGGGGGGTCGAGTCGGAGCTGCTCAAGCTCGAATGGGGCCGCCTGGCGGCTCGCGAACCGGTCGAACCGGACGCCGCGTTCCGACTCCTCGGCACCGGCCGGGACGGACGGTTCGTCGTCACGATCCGGACCGGCCCCCGCGGTGAGGCCGCGGTCACCCTGCGCGTCGGCGTGTTCGACAGCGTCTGGGTGGCGGCCCGGCCGATCGTGAGCGGCACCCGGCTGGCGGCACCCGACCTGACCCGGGCCGCCCGGCTCGTGTGGGGTCGGCCGGACCAGCGGGCCGAAGCGCCGATCGGATGGGAAGCCCGCCGAAACCTCGCCGCGGGCGAAATCGCCGCGCCGGGCGTGATCGCGCCGCCCGCGCTGGTGGAGCCAGGCGACCGGGTCCGCTTCGTGTGGGAGCGGGCCGGATTCCGGGTGGAGCGCGAAGGCGTGGCGGTCAACCGGGCCCGACTCGGGGAGCGGGTGATTGCCCGGGATCAGGCTCGCCAGGATCAGCTGAGTGGTGTCGTTACCGGGCCGCGAGCGGCCCGCCTCGAAGGGAAGGGAATTCGATGACCCGTGTCCTCCTCGGTCTTGCCGTGGCCCTTGTCGCTGCCGGGCCGCTCGGCGCCCAGACCCCCGACAGCACTCGTGTCGCCGACAGTACCCGAGCGGCCGACAGCGCCCGCGCCGCGGCGAAGCCGGTCGTAGTGGCGGCATTGCCCCGCGCGGCCTGGTTCTCGGACCGGCTCCCGCTCCGCGTTGGCGATCTCCTGACGGTCGTCGTCGACGAGGCCACCGCCGCGAGCGAGCGGGTTTCCACCACGGCCTCGGCCGATCGGAACCAGCGCGCCAAGCTCGGGATCGGAATCGACGAGGCGGTCCGGCTCGGGCCGGCCAAGGATTTCTCGACCGGGATGGCCAACTCGTCCAGCGACGTCGGCGAAGCCGGTCGACGCGGCCAACTGACCGCGGTGCTGACCGTCCGGGTCACCGGCGTCGACGCCAGCGGCATCGCGACGATCGAAGGGACCAAGAGCGTTACCGTCGACGGCCGCGCCCAGCAGGTCCAGCTCAAGGGGCTGGTCCGCGCCGAGGACGTCTCCGCCAACAACCTGGTGTCGTCCACTCGAGTGGCCGACGCGGTCATCACCTACAACGGGAAGAAGATCGGGCCGCGGTCGGGCATCCTCGGCAAGATCCTCTCCATCTTCTGGCCGTAATGAAGACTCATCCGATGACGACGTCGGTCGTCTGGCTGCTGCGAGCCTTGCTGCTCGCGGCGTTGACCCTCCCGCTGGCGGTCGCCGCGGCGCATGGGCAGCAGGTCGCCACGGTGGCGGACCTGACGGTTCGGCAGGGTGTGGTGCCGCGTCGCCTGGTCGGGTACGGGCTGGTCGTCGGCCTCGACGGCAGCGGCGACCGGAGTTTCGGCACCCAGAACGCGGCCACCATGACGGTCCGCTCGGTGGTCAATCTGCTCCGCCGCTTCAACGTCGAAGTTCCGCCGGAACAGCTCCGGCTTCGCAACGTGGCCGCCGTCCTCGTCACCGCCGAACTCTCGCCGTACCTCCGACCGGGTGGTCGGTTCGAGGTGCAGGTGTCGGCCATGGGTGACGCCACCTCGCTGCGAGGCGGAGTGCTGTGGATGACGCCGCTCGTGTCCGACCCCAACCAGCCGCCCCTCGCCACGGCCCAGGGCCCGCTGGTCGTGGCGACCGATGGCACCGGCCGGATCAGCAATCGTCAGGGCAACGCCGGGCGGATCGCCGACGGCGGCATCCTCGAGGTCGATCAGCCTCCGGTCCAACTGGCTGGCGAACCGCGGCTGGCCCTCCGGCAGCCTAACCTCCGGATGGCCACTCGAATCGCGGGCGCGATCTCGGCCGCCTTCGGGGCCGGCACCGCCCGCGCCGACGACCCGGGCAGCGTCCTCCTCAACCCGGGGGCCGGACGTGCCGATAGTCTGAGTGCGTGGCTCGCGGCCATCGACACCCTGTCCGTTCCCGTCGTCGACGCGGCCCGGATCGTGATCGACGGCCGCGACGGCACCGTGGTGGTGGGCGGCGACATCCGGATCGGGTCGGCGGTGGTGAGTCACCGCGGCATCACGGTCCAGGTCGGTACCGAGCCCCCCGATACCGCGGCCCGCGCTCCCGCCGACTCCGCCGGCGGCGCCGGACTGATCCGCGCGGGCACCGGATCCAGCGTGCAGACGCTGGTGGCCGGTCTCCACGCTGCCGGGGCTCGACCCGCCGAGGTGGCGGCCATCTTCGAGGCGCTCCGGGCCTCGGGGGCGATCAAGGCCGAGGTGGTGGTCCGGTGACGGGGCCGATCGGCGGACCGACCGGTATCCGGCTCGGCGCCACCGGGGCTCCGCCGGAGCGGGAGCGGCTCCGGCAGGCGGCCCACGAGTTCGAGGCGGTCCTGGTCACGCAGCTCTTCAAGGAGATGCGGGCCACGATCCCCGCGGAGGACGCGGTGCCGGGGCAGGAGATGTTCACCGGGTTGCTCGACGAAGCCCTGGCCAGCGAAATGGCCCGGCGCTCCACCCGGGGAGTTGGTGAGGCCCTCTATCGGCAGCTGGCCGCCCGGTTGGGCGGCGTGGACGTGCCGGCGAATGGAAGTGGGAATGACGACGGTTCTCGGTGAGCATCCGGTGATGGTCGAATCGGGCGTCGATGGCGCCGAGGCGGCCGCCTCGTTGGTTCGGGGGCTGCACGCCGAGCGGGCGCTGCTCGAAGAGTTGCGCTCCCGGCTGGTGGAACAGCGGGCGGCGCTCGCGGCGGACGACACCGTCACGCTGGAGCAGGTCGTCCAGGAGATCGGCCGGACGCTGCTGACCCTTCGCGAAGCACGGCGGCAACGGAACCTGCTGATGGAGATGGTGACGGGACAGGTCGGCGCCGGACTGGCCGAGGTGGCCGAGACGTTCTCCGCCGGCGAGGCCGAGCCGTTCCGGGCCCTCTGTCGTGACCTCCACGCGGCGGCGGTGGCGGCGAGCCGGGAGCTGGTGATCAACCAGACCGCTCTGCGCCGGGCCATCGAATCGGGTGAGCGGTTCCTGCAGCACCTCCTGACGGTTCCGGGCGGACTGCCCGACACCGGTGCCGCCAGCGGCATCCTCCTGAACCAGCGGGCCTGACCATGTCGCTCACCAGCTTGCTCTCGATTGCCCGCGGCGCCCTGACCGCGCACGAGAAGGCCGTTGGCGTCATCGGGCACAACATCGCCAACGCCGATACGCCCGGGTACACCCGGCAGCGCGTCCAGTTCGCGGCCGCGACCCCGGAGTCGCTCCCGCCGATCGGGCAGATCGGCCGCGGGGTGGAACTGATCGGGATCGAGCGGCTGCGGAGCTCGTTCTTCGACGAGAGTTGGCGGCGCGAGGCCGGCGTTGGATCGCAGTACTCGACCCTGAAGCAGACGTTGGAGCAGGTCTCCGGCATCATCGGCGAGCCGAGCGATACGGGCATCGCGGCTTCGCTCGACAGCCTGATCGACGCGTTCCATACCCTGGCCACCAACCCGGTCGATCCGACCGCGCGGGCCGTGGTCCTGGCCAACGCCTCGGGCCTGGCCGACAAGTTCCGGAGCATCGACACCCGGCTCGAAAGCGTCGCCCAGAACGTCGGCACCGAGATCCGTCAGGTGGTGGTCCAGAGCAACGCGCTGCTCCAGGAGGTCCAGGAGCTGAACGGGCTCATTCGGGAGGCCGGCGGCAATGCCCCCGACCTGCTCGATCGGCGCGACCAGGCCATCGACCGGCTGAGCCAGTTCCTCGACGTCCGCGTCATTCCGCGGGAGCGGGGCGTGGTCGACGTCACCGTCAACGGCCTCCAGCTGGTGGCCGAAGGCGGCTCGATCCAGACGCTCTCGGTGTCGGGACAGGGACCCTATCAGCTCCAGCTCGGAAGCCCACCGTCGTCGGTCACCGTCAACGGCGGCAAGCTCAAAGGCCTGATGGACGCCTTCGCGGCCATCGGCACCCGCGGGACGGCGGCCGCACGCGCCACCGGACTCCGGGGCCAGCTGGACGACCTCGCCGCCGGGCTGGTGGGCGCGGTCAACCAGATCCACAGTGACTACGATCCGACGACCAAGCCGCTTCAGCCGACGCTGACGCCGGCGCCGACGCCGCTTCGGACCATCGGCGCGTTCTTCGACCCGGCCGGTGTTACGGCCGCGTCGATCCGGCTCGACGCCGCCCTCGAGGCGGATCCGAGCCTCCTGGCGGCCGGCTACAGCACCGCCGCCGGCGACAACACCATTGCCGTCCGCCTCGGCGAACTCCGCAACCTGGCGGTGCCCGTTCCAGGCGCCTCGGCGGCCAACGCCAATTCGCCCGCCGTCACGGCGGGGCCGGCGCAGGTCCTGGGCGAATTCTTTACCGCCACCGTCGCCGGCCTCGGCGTCACGACGCAGAACGCGGCCAACCGGGCCACGTCGCAGGACGTCCTGGTCAACCACCTGGAAGCCCAGCGGCAGGACCAGTCCGGCGTCAATATCGATGAAGAGATGGTCCGCCTGATCGAGCACCAGCAGGCTTACGCCGCGGCGGCGAGGCTGGTGCAGGCGGCCGACGAGATGTTGCGCGAGCTGATCAACCTCGGGCGGTAATCGGCAGCACCAGCCGCACGCGGCTCCCGCCGCCGGGCCGCGGCTCCCATCCCAACTCGCCGCCCCGTCGGGTGGCCAGCTCCCGGCTTACGAACAGGCCCAGTCCACCGTGGTGGCAGGGGTCCTTCGTGGTGTACAGCGGCGTGCCCGCGGCCGCCGGAAACCCGGGGCCTCGGTCGTCGATCAGAATGGCGATCCGCCCGTCCATCGGCATGGTGGTGGTCACCTCCACCAGGTCGTCGGGCCGGTTGTGGGCTTCCTTGGCGTTGGCGAGGAGGTTGAGCAGGATCTGCGTCAACTCCGACTTCGGGATGGCGACGCGCGTCGGGTCGGCCGGGCGCTCGATCCGGACCCGCAGGCTCGGCAGGTTCCGCTGGAGGGCCGCCAGTTCGTCGACGGCGGTCAGGATCTCGGTCAGGTCGGCATCGGCGGCCTCGCCGGTGGCGACCCGTCCCAACCGGCTCAGCAGATCGAGACCGCGAACCATCTCGTCGAGCGATCGCTCGACCCGAATCGACACCGGGGTGCCGGCCCCGTCCTCGCCGAGACTGGAACCGAGCGCCACGACCTGGAGGTTGTTCCGGATGTCGTGCGCGATCCCCCGCAGCAACTGCTGGGCGAGGAGCGCCCGGTTGAGGGTAACCAGGCTCTCGATTTCCTCGGGCCGCCGGCCCGCGACGGCCCCGTCGGCGATGGTCATGTCGTGATGAGATTGAGGAGAAGCCGCAGCATCTTACCCGCGCGGCCAGTCGGGTACAAGCCGGGCGGGGGACGTCGGCGCTGGGTCAAACGGACCCCGCGCCAGGTACGTCCGGCGCGGGGTGAGCCGGGGGGAACGGTGCCCGGTCAGCCCCGGATGCTCTTGCGTTCGATCCAGGCGCCGTGGACGATCGGATCGCTGCGGTGGCGCCGAAGGATCGCCTCCAGCGACGGGGCCGAGATCGTGGCCCCCTTGGCCAGGAGCTTGACGCCCGAACTGGTGAACAGATCGTCGGCCAGCACCATCCCGTCGGTCAGCCCGGACACCGGCACCCGCGTCCTGGTTTCCTGCCAATCCGACTCGGCGGAGGCGCGGATGATCGCGTCGAAGTACGCGATGGCCAGCGGGTCGTACCGGGTACCGGCGTGATGCTGGAGGGCTTCCACGGCGGCCACCGGACTCGCGGCCATGCCGGACTCGAGCAGGTGCTGGTAGTCGATCAGGATCCGGAGAATGCGGGCCCGAAGCGGGATCTGCCCCTGCCGGAGACGATCCGGATGCCCGGTGCCGTCCCAGTTCTCGAACATGGCGCCGACCAGCTCGGCCGCGCTCTCGAGTCCCTCGGTCCGCTCGAACAGTTCCTTGGCCGCCACGGCG